>NZ_JBHYKH010000482.1:0-1845 GCF_042741275.1 Streptomyces sp. NPDC058964 | reverse complement strand
CCGCCTAACCTCCAGGTGATGGTATATTATGGTGGCGGGCGGCGGGAGTAGCCGGCGCGCGGCGTGTGTGGGTCGGGTGGGCCGCGGTGGTAGCGGCGGATCTTGCGGTAGCCGGTCAGTTGGCCGCCGGTGTCGAGGTCGACCTCGTAGCTCGCCATCAGGCTCATCGTGTCGGGCACGCGGGCGAGTTCGAGGACCTCCACCTCCAGCGTCCAGCCGTCGTCCGTCTGCTCGAAGGACGACACGGACTCGACGGCCATGCCCGTCAGCTCGGCGAGCTGGGCGCGCGCCTGGCGCAGCACCTCGACGGGACTGGGGCGGTCGTCGGCGCTGTGCCTGTCGGCGTCTTTGCGTTCCGTGCGTGACTCCTGGGACTCGTGTCGCTTGCGTGAAGGGTCGGGATGCGGTGTGTCTCTCGTGTTCGACATGGCCACCTCTTCCTCCCGGGTGGCCATCGAGCCGCAGGCCAAACCTTCAGGAGCACTCTCCATCGCGCAGCGCCCCGGGACGGCGGGCGCCAGGGGCGGCTCAGCGCACGACCGCCTCCTCCACCAGGAGCCGCGCGGCCGCCGCGATCGCCTCGGCGTCGATGCCGGAGGCGTGCAGCTGCTGGTCGGGCGCGGCCGAGCCGGGCATCGTGCGGACGGCGAGCCGGGCCAGTCGTGGCACGGGCCGGCCGTCGAGGAACGCGTCCAGGACGGCGTCGCCGAGGCCGCCCTCCTCGCGATGGTCCTCGACGGTGAGCAGGCAACCGGTCTCCTGCGCCGCCTGACGCAGCGTGTTCCGGTCGACGGGCTTGACGGAGTACAGGTCGACGACCCGGACGCGGATGTCCTCGGCCTCCAGCGACTCGGCGGCGGCCAGGGCCTCGTGCAGGGTGACACCGGCGGCGACCACGGTCAGCCGGTCCTCCTCGGAGGAGCGCAGCACCTTGCTGCCGCCGACCGGGAACTCCTCGTCCGGGTGGTAGACGACCCGGGTCTCGCCGCGCGTCGTGCGCAGGTAGCGGATGCCGTCCAGGCCGGTCATGGCGGCCACGAGCTTCGCCGTCTGGTTGGCGTCGCACGGGTACAGCACGGTCGAGCCGTACACCGCCCGGAACATCGCCAGGTCCTCGAGGCCCATCTGGGAGGGCCCGTCCTGGCCGATCGCGACGCCCGCGTGGGAGCCGACGAGGTTGATGCCGGAACCGCTGATCGAAGCCATGCGCACGAAGTCGTACGCGCGCGTGAAGAAGGCGGCGAACGTCGAGGCGAACGGCACCCAGCCGCGCGTGGCCATCCCGACGGCGGTCGCGACCAGCTGCTGTTCGGCGATGTAGCACTCGAAGAAGCGGTCTGGGTGCTCCTTCGCGAACAATTCCGTACGGGTGGAGTCGCCGACCTCGCCGTCGAGGACGACGACGTCGGCGCGGGCGGTGCCGAGCGCGGCCAGCGCCCGGCCGAACGCGTCCCTGGTGGCGACCTCGTCGCCCCTGTCGTAGCGCGGGAGTTCCAGCGCCGACGTGCCGACGGAGTGCAGCATCCGGGTGCCGGTCGGCTCCTGCACCGCAACGTGGAGGTCACGCCGGCCGCCCAGTTCGGCGACCGCCTCCTCGGGCTCGGGCAGCGGCTTGCCGTGCAGGCCCTCGCGGTCCTGGACGGAGGCGACGCCCTTGCCCTTGAGCGTGCGGGCGAGGATCACGGTGGGCTGTCCCTTCGTGGACTCCGCCTCGCCGTAGGCACGGTCGAGCGGCCCGACGGGGAGGGCGGCGGTCTACCCCGGGTTCCACCCGAACGCCCGGGCCCGGCGGGGGGTAGCGTCACGGGGGGGGCCCGGGCGGGTGTGGGCGCCCGGGCCCCCCCC
>NZ_JBHYKH010000481.1:4905-6946 GCF_042741275.1 Streptomyces sp. NPDC058964 | reverse complement strand
GGGGGTGCCGGGACTCCCCCCCCCCCACCGGGGCCCCGGCGCCCCCCGCCACCCCCCGCGGGACCGGGCCCCGGAGTTCGACGCCGCGGCCGTCCGCACGATGTGCCGGGAGGACCCGGCACTCGGCAACGCCGTCGCCCAGTGGGTCGGCGAGGTCCTGGCCCACCGCCTCCGTTCCTCCAGGACCCGGCTGCTCGACCTGTACGCCCCCTACGGCGCCGGAAGCCTCGTCTGACCTGGAGGGCGGCGAGCACCTC
Organism: Streptomyces sp. NPDC058964; assembly: GCF_042741275.1. Classification (NCBI taxonomy): domain Bacteria; kingdom Bacillati; phylum Actinomycetota; class Actinomycetes; order Kitasatosporales; family Streptomycetaceae; genus Streptomyces; species Streptomyces sp. NPDC058964. The sequence continues at coordinate 6,689 of NZ_JBHYKH010000481.1, read as the reverse complement.
ACGAGGTGATGCCTCCGTGCGCCGGATCGGTGGCGGCTCCGCCCGATCGGTCCAGCGCCACGGAATTGGCCTTGGCCGGCAGGCGTGGCCGGCGTCTAGCGTCGGCGCATGCGGATTCGTATCGTCGACGCCTTCACCGACCGCCCCTTCGCCGGCAACCCGGCCGGGGTCCTGCTCCTCGACACCTTCCCGGACGACGACTGGCTCCAGAACGTCGCCATGGAGGTCAACCACGCCGAGACGGCGTTCGCGCACCGCCTGCCCGAGGGCGGTTCCGCGGACTGGGCGCTGCGCTGGTTCACACCCGTCGCCGAGGTCGCGATGTGCGGGCACGCCACCCTCGCCACTGCCCACGTCCTGCACGCCACCGGGGCCCACGAGGGCCCGGTGCGGTTCGCCACCCGCAGCGGGGTGCTGATCGCCACGCCCGCCGAGGACGGCTCGATCACGCTGGACTTCCCCACCGCCCCGCTCACCCCGGTCCAGGTCCCGGACGGCGTCGCCGAGGCCCTCGGCGCGGAGCCGGCCGCGGCCTTCGACACCGGGCCGAACGTGGGCGACCTGCTGCTGGAACTCGTCGACGAGAAGACCGTCCTCGGGCTCGCCCCGGACCACAGGGCCCTGGCCGCCTACTCCGCGCGCGGCGTCATCGCCACCGCCCGCGCGGCGGACCCGGCCCGGGGGTACGACTTCGTCTCGCGCTGCTTCTTCCCGAACGTCGGCATCGACGAGGACCCGGTCACGGGCAGCGCCCACACCGCCCTGGCCCCCTTCTGGTCCGAGCGTCTGGGCAACCCCGACCTCACCGGTCTGCAGGCCTCCCGGCGCTCGGGTCTCGTCCGCACGGGGCTGCGCGGCGACCGGACGCTGCTCACCGGCCGGGCGGTCACCGTGATCGAGGGCGAGCTGTTCACGCCGTCGGCAGCCAGTCCACCTTCCCGGCCAGCAGCGCGTAGCCCACGAAGGCACCGATGTCGAGCAGCGAGTGCGCCACCACCAGGGGGCCGACCCGGCCCCAGCGCCGGTACAGACAGACGAACACCACGCCCATGACCATGTTGCCGACGAAGCCGCCGATGCCCTGGTACAGGTGGTACGAGCCGCGCAGCACGGAACTGGCCACCAGCGCGGTGCCCGGGGTCCAGCCCAACTGGCCGAGCCTGCGCAGCAGATAGCCGACCACGATCACCTCTTCGAGAATCGCGTTCTGCATCGCCGACAGGATCAGTACGGGGTACTTCCACCACACGTCGGGCAGGGCCTCGGGCACGACGGTGAGGTTGAAGCCGAGGCCCCGGGCGGCCAGGTAGAAGGCGATTCCGGTGCTGCCGATCACGGCCGCGATCCCGGCTCCGCGCCCCAGGTCGGACCAGGGGCGGGTGCGGTCGAAGCCGAGCGTGCGCAGGCTCTCGCCCTCACGCATCAGGAAGTGCGCGACGAGCAGGACGGGGATGAGAGCCGTCGCGATGCCGAACATCTGCCAGGCGAGATCGAGCCAGGGGCGGCCCGGCGCGGCCGAGGCGTTGAGCGTGGCCGCCTGGTCCTTGAGGCCGCCCGGCTTCGTGACCGACCCCACGAAGCTGATGAAGGCGGACACTCCGCTCGCGCCCAGCGAGAGCCCGAGAACGAGCAGCGTCTCGTCCCGGAAGATCCGCCGCGAGGGCCGCTCCAGCGGAAAGGAATCGGCCACCGGGTCCGCCTCCACCTGCACACCTGCCTTCAGTCGACTCACGGGGCATCACCGCCGTGGGACGTCACAGCTTGCCCGATCGGGACGAGACGGG
>NZ_JBHYKH010000481.1:0-4895 GCF_042741275.1 Streptomyces sp. NPDC058964 | reverse complement strand
GCGGCCCCCGGGGCCCCCCACACCCGACACCCCCCACTAAGCTCAATACCGGGGCAAACCCCGCGTTGGCACTAAACAGGTCCCCGTAGGGGCAGCCCCGGGCCACCGCCGCCCCCCGTACTCGAACCCATGAGTGCGGCGGGTCGACCGAATGGCGGAGGCCTCCCGGAAGGAGGCCCCGGGGCGCGGAAACGCGCGGGACGGGGCGGCGGACCGGTGTTCGCCGCGACGGTGGCGGAGTCACCCCAGCGGCACGGGCTCCGGAAGGCCCACCGGCCAGGTGTGGACCGGCTCTCCCAGGTGCATCAGCTCACGGTAGCGACGGGTGGTGGCGGCCAGGGCGGCCTCACGGGACAGTCCCTGTTCCAGGGCACGGTGGAAGGTCGCCGACTGCCAGCTCGCGCCGTTGACGCGGCGGCGGCAGCGCTCCTCCACGACGCCCAGGTAGTGGTCCCGGTCGGCGGGTTCGACGCCCCAGGCGTCCAGCCCCGCCTCGGCCAGCGGCAGCAGCTCGTCGCGTACGAGGGTGACGGCGTCGATCTCGGCCGTGCCTGCGTAGCGTCCGCGCCGGGGCCAGACGAGGCGGGCGTCGATGCCGTACCGGCACGCGGCGTCGAAGTTGGCCTCCGCCGCCTCGAAGGGCAGCCGGGTCCACACCGGACGGGGATCCTCGGCGAGGGCGCGGACGAGACCGTAGTAGAAGGCGGCGTTCGCGATGACGTCGGTGACGGTCGGCCCGGCCGGCAGGACACGGTTCTCCACGCGCAGGTGCGGGACGCCGTCGGCGATGCCGTAGACCGGGCGGTTCCAGCGGTACACCGTGCCGTTGTGCAGGACGAGTTCGGCGAGGCTGGGCACGCCTCCCGCGTCGAGCACCTGGAGCGGGTCCTCCTCGTCGCACATCGGCAGCAGGGCCGGGAAGTAGCGCAGGTTCTCCTCGAACAGCTCGTACGCGGAGGTGATCCAGCGTTCGCCGAACCAGGTGCGCGGCCGCACCCCCTGGGCCTGCAGCTCGGGCGGACGGGTGTCGGTGGACTGCAGGAACAGCGGCGGCCTGGACTCGCGCCACAGCTCGCGGCCGAAGAGGAAGGGCGAGTTGGCGCCGACGGCGATCTGGACCGCGCAGGCCGCCTGCGCCGCGTTCCACACGTCGGCGAAGCGGGCCGGGGTGACCTGGAGGTGCAGTTGCACGGACGTGCAGGCGGCCTCGGGCACGATGGACTTCGAAGTGCAGGTGAGGTGTTCCACTCCCTCGATGTCGAGGACGAAGTCCTCGCCACGGGCGGCCACGATCTGGTCGTTGAGCAGGGTGTAGCGGTCCACCTCGGAGAGGTTGGAGGAGACCAGGTCGTCCCGGTCGAGCGTGGGCAGAATGCCGATCATCACGATTCCGGCGTCCAGCTCGCCCGCCTTCCGGTCGGCGTACGCCAGCGAGGTCCGCAGTTCCTCGGCCAGCTGGTCGAATACCCGGCCGCCCAGCCTGTGCGGGGCGATGTTGACTTCCAGGTTGAACATGGCGAGTTCTGTTTGGAAATCACGGCTCGCGATGCGTTCGAGCACCTGGCCGTTCAGCATTCTGGGCATGCCGTCGGAACCGGCGAGATTCAATTCGATCTCGACACCCATGAGGTTCTTGGGGCGATCGAACCGCTTCTCCGCCAGCAGTCGCTCCAGGCCCGTCAGGCACTTCCGGAGCTTCTCCCGGTAGTGCTGGCGATCGGACAGGTCGAACGGACCTGCCACGACCTTCTCCCCCATCGAAGCGTCCCTCCTCGAGTGGGCGGGCCGAAGATCCGGCCGCCGGGTGTCCCGGGTCAGGTGGGATGATGCCCAGCGGAAGCGATCGATAACGTCCCACGCGAAGCGGATACCCGCTACTCTCTTGGAATGTGTCCGGCGGCACATTCACGGGGCATAGGGCAGTACGCAACCTCGAGTGCCCCGATGACCTCGTGAAAAACGCCGACGACATTCGGCCTACCGCTACCGAAGCGTATTCCGAGGTCAGCGGTGCCGGACTGGCCGGGAAAACGGGATGAATCCCGCGAATCAGCGGCTGAATAGCGCCTTGTTCGGTTCGCCGGAAACGGCTAGACGAAACAACGTCTGAACACGTGTCGTATAAACTCCGCGAACAAGGCAGAAGGTTGGCGCCCACGGTCCTGGATCCTGCCGTCAAGGTGACGTGCGGCAGGCCTCACCCGCACCCTTGTTCCCCGACCCGGGCCCCCGCCTCTCTGACCCCATCGAGCTGACAGCGCCGTCCGCCCCCTCCCTCGCGCCGCCGCGCCTGTCGAATGAGAGGCGACCCACCATGCCGCTGCAAGTCCCCCCTGCCCCCGCGCCCGCACTGCGCTCCGTCCTCACGGCCCTCGGTTCCCCCACCGCGGTCCGCGAGGCCCGAACTCCCTCCCTGCGCAACGCCCAGGGCCCCGCCACTCCCGAACTGCCACTGCCCGTGCACGTGCTGGACCGGATCACCTCCGAAGGCGTCTCCGCCACCCGGCTGATCGGGTGGCGTTTCCTCATCCGCTGCGGCGAGCGCGCGGTGGCCGCGGCCGAGACCAGGCTGACCGCGGACGGCTGGGCGTTCTCGCACTTCTTCGAGGGTCCCTACATCGCCTCCACCGAACGGGCTCTGCAGCAGGCCGAGGCCACGCAGCAGACCTACCAGCCACGCCTGCTGTCGGTGCCCGGCCTGTACATGCTCACCCTGTGGCTGCACGGCGACTGCGCGGCGGACGGCGCCGAAGGCCAGCCGGCCGCCACCGACCTGCTCGTACCCCTCGCACCGGCGCCACCCGGCATAGCGTCGCACCGCCCGCACCGGGTGGCCGAGCTGCTCCCGGTGCTGACGCATCGGGTGACTCCCGTGCCGCTGCTCGGCTCACCTGCCTGACAGACCCCTTTCGTACCCCGTTTCCTATTCCGGAAGCGGGGTACGACTGCTTTTCCAGGATTATTGCCGCCCCCGTGCTCGTACGAGCAATTTAGCGCTCTTTCGAGCCGCGAAAGGCGGCCCATCCTTCCGGACTAGCCCCATCCGGCCATCCCGAACCACCCGAAGTGGCTGCCCAGTTGAGATGAACCATCCGCCCGGACGAGGCGTCATCAATCTGTGAAGAAGCGGTGCTGCGAAATCCCTGCGGATTGATGCCCGGAGAGCAACACTGGGTTCCGACCGAACTAATCACAACGGGGGACGGACATGACCACGACACAGCGAAAGATCCCACCAATGTGCCAGCACCAGCCGCCGTGCCCGACAGCCGAATCCGCCGACCGGGAGTCCGCCCGACTCGTGGCGCACCACCCGGAGCAGGGATGGAGCCTGCTGTGCAACGGCGTTCTGCTCTTCGAGGACACCGGTGAGCTCCTGCCCGACGGCCAGATCATCGCCCCGCACCGCCCGATGGGCGCCCACCAGGTGATGACCGCCGCCTGAGCGCCACCCCGGGCGATCCGCCGCTCCGCCCGGTGACCAGAGGGGCCGGCTCGCACGCACCCGGTGCGCACCGGCCCCGACGTATGTCCGGAGCCGACTACTCCGCGTAGCCGTTCGAGTGCGTCAGCCGGGTATGTCAGCCGAGCGCCTCCCGTAGCGCGCCGTAGGCCGGCTCGGGGCGGAGCTGCTCGTCCCACGGCAGGGCCGCGCCCTCCCCCGGGAAGAAGGCGGGGATCCAGGAGTACTTGTCGGTGCAGTCCCACACGGTGACCCCGACACACCGCCGTACGGGCGCACGTCGACCTCGGTGAGGGCGGTGTCGAGCCCCAGGCCCGAGAGGCGGCGGAGGTTGTCCTCCAGATCGGGCGGACAGCCGTACTGGAGGGCGAGGTGGGCCTGGAAGCCGATGCCGTCCAGCCCTCGTTGACGACGCCTCAGGAGTAGACCTTGCCCCGGTAGTGACGCACCTCCGTGGTGATGTGCTTCTTCAGTGGTGATGTGCTTCTTCAGTACGGCCCTGAGCTCGCCGCCGGCGTTCGCGGGCCCGGGCGGCAGGGTCGGCGGCGAGGCCCTCGGCCACCAGCACGGTCGCGAGGACGCCGGTCAGGCCGAGACGCTTGCTGCTCCTGGGCATGGTGCGACTCCCGTTCGCGAGTTCGAAACTTTCGATGCGATTCCAGAAAGCTGCCCTGGTGCCGCATCCGGCCTACCGGGCCCCGGAGTCCTGGGGGCCGTAGTCGAACCAGTCGAAGTGCGCGCGGCCCTCGGTGACGTACATGCCGATCACGCGCCCGGTGAAGCCCGCCGCGACCTGGGTGGACAGATAGCGGCCGTCGAGCTCGGCCAGGCGCACCGCGCCGTCGCGGCCCTCCACCTGGAATGCGATCGTGTCCGGGCCGCCCGACGCCGCGGTGAGCGGTCCCGCACCGGTGGCCCGTATGTCGACGGTGAGCGTCACCGGTCCGGGCGGCACGGGGTGTTGCGCGAGCCGCTGCCGCACCGGCCCGATCCGCGCGAGCACACTGACCGTTCCCCCCTGCACCTCGAGGTCGTAGTGGTGGGCCTCGTCGATGCGGACGGACAGCCCGGCTCGCCCCGAGCCGGGGTCGACCAGGGTCGCCGCCCGGCAGTCTGGGTGCTGCTGGCGACGGCCGAGGAAGGTGTGACCCGGGCGGTCGAGGCTGTCGCCGGTGGCCGTCAGGGTCAGCCATCCGGGCCGCTCACTCAGCGACCAGGAGCCCTCGGGCCGGCTGCGCGGCGAGACCCAGTGCGGCGCCGGCGCCGCGGCGTCGAAATCGTCCCGCACCGGCGGCGGTTCGACGGGGTGCCGGGCCGCGGGCGCGGGATGCTTCTCCCGCACCTGCCCGATCCGGGGCCATCCGTCCACCCACTCGACCGGCGCGAGGAAGGTCTCCCTGCCGAGGACGTGGAACTCCGGGAAGTAGCCGCG
>NZ_JBHYKH010000480.1:0-6949 GCF_042741275.1 Streptomyces sp. NPDC058964 | reverse complement strand
GAACGGGGCTATCCAAGACGGCTCCGACGCCGTGATCACACCAGCCACACCAAGATCATCTCACCCCTGACCAGGGGTTACGGGACAGCCCTTAGCCGCAACCGTCGAGACATGGTGGCCAGAGATCCTTGCGGTCCTGCACACCGGGATCACCAACTCCGGCTCCGAAGGCACCAACCGGTTCATCAAGACCATCGCCCGCGACGCCTACGGCTTCCGCAACCCCGGCAACCAGCGCTTACGCACCCGCTGCGCGACCACCCGTCGAGCCCGTGGACACCTCGATGCCCGCTAATTTCTTTGAGCCCGCACCCTGCAATCGTGTTGGCTAGCGGCACCGAACTGTCGGTACCGCAGGTGTCCGTTTGGCTGTAGCAGGGAGTTAAACGTGCAGGACATTGTTGTCGACCCCGTTGCCCACAATCGGGCAGCCTGGGACAAGTATGTCCAAGAGGGCAACGAGTGGTCGAGGCCGGTGAGTGCTGAGGATGTCGAGCGCGCCCGCATGGGCGACTGGTCGATTGTTCTCATCGGGCGTGAGCCAGTCAACCGCTCCTGGCTGCCGACGGACCTGACCGGCAAGGACGTGTTGTGCCTGGCCTCCGGCGGTGGCCAGCAGGGTCCGATCCTCGCCGCCGCAGGGGCGCGGGTCACCGTATTCGACAACTCACCCCGCCAGCTCGGCCAGGACCAGATGGTGGCGGCGCGCGACGGACTCGAGCTGCGCACTGTCCTAGGCGACATGCGCGACCTCAGCGCCTTCGGCGACGCGACATTCGACGTCGTATTCCATCCGGTCTCTAACCTATTCGTACCAGACTTGGCACCGGTGTGGCGTGAGTGCTTCCGCGTCCTGCGACCGGGCGGAACTCTGCTCGTGGGCTTCCTCAACCCTGATGTGTACTTGTTCGACCACGAGGCGCTCGACGAGCGGGGCGAGCTGATCGTCGTGCACAAGCTGCCCTACAGCGATGTCACGCAGTACTCCGCCGAGGAACGCGCCACGAAGTTCGGTGCGGATGCCCCTCTTGAATACAGCCACACCCTCACCGACCAGATCGGCGGGCAACTCGCCGCGGGGTTCGTCCTCACCGGCTTCGCGGAAGCGCCGCACCAATCCAACGCATCCGCTCAATACATGTCGCACTATTTTGCGACGCTGGCGGTCAAGCCGGGCTGACCCAGCCGTGGGGCCGGCCGAGACGACCGTGTCTCCGAATGGCCAAGTGGAGCGCTGCGCCAGCCCGACCCCCACTAACTTCACTGAGCCGCCATCACTCAGCGTGGCCGCGTCACAGAAGTTGTGCCAGAACCGCAATTTCGACGGCACCAGGCCACGGAGGTGTTCGCACAGGCGTCGGCTGTGGACTGCGAGCGAGGCCGACAGAGGCAAGGCGGCGATCTAGGGTCACCGGTCAGGGTGCAATCGTCCACGGCCAGGCGCGTTCGGCCGGGTCGGGAACCGCTGGCCCCCTAGCGTGATTCGGAAACGATCCAGGCGGGCCATCGTCGGGATCCAGACCCTACGGAGGAACCTGACCATGACCGTCTCGATCCCTGAGCTCACGGGGGACTACATCCTCGACCCGACTCACACCCGGATCGGTTTCGTCGCCCGCCACGCCATGGTCACGAAGGTGCGCGGCTCCTTCCACCAGTTCGAGGGCACCGCGCACCTGAATGGCACCGACCCGGCCAAGTCCACCGGCCAGGTGGTGATCAAGACAGAGAGCATCGACACCGGCGTCGAGCAGCGCGACCAGCACCTGCGAACCAACGACTTCCTGGACGCGCCGAACTTCCCCGACATCACCTTCCGCAGCACCGAGATCGAACGGAAGTCCGACACCGAATATCGGATCACTGGCGATCTCACCATCAAGGACACCACCAAGCCGGTCACCATCGACTTCGAGTACACCGGAAACGCCGTCGACCCCTACGGCAACCTGCGCGTCGGCCTGGAGGGATCGGTGACGATTTCCCGCAAGGAGTTTGGCGTGACCTGGAACGCGGCCCTGGAAGGCGGCGGTGTCCTGGTTGGCGACAAGGTCGAACTGCAGTTCGACGTCTCCGCGATCAAGCAGAGCTAGCAGCGCCCAACTGGCACACCTGCGGCGCAATTCGTACAGGAAGCGATCACGCGGCGCGGTCCTCGAGGTCAGGGCTGCGCCGTCGCAATGCCGAACCATGTCACCGTGGATTGCGGGCAAACCCGTCAGTGCCGAGGACCCCGCACAGGGGAGCGGTTGCCGAAATGTCCCGTCGGTGGCCAGAGGTAGCGCACCAACGGCGAGCGGGGCGTGGCATCCGGACCGTCATTCCACGCGGGCCTGCGCACCACCCCCGCTGGACGACCGTCCACTTCGCGGCACACGGCGCGGCCGCTGCAGGTTGGTCACGGCCAGCCGGACAACCGTCAGGGGTGTGGCGCCGCACCTTCGTCGACGGGCAGCGCAACGGGTTCCTCTGGTGGCCGTGTGCCGCTCTGCCGGGAGCCCGGGTGCACGCCGAAGTCTGTCGCAGGCCCTTGCGTGGCCGTTGCCCGGTCCATGCGGCGCAGCGCCAGGTGAAGCACCGGTATGAGCACACAGGTGGCCGCCGTGGACTGCCACAAGAGCGCGTCCAGTCGGCCCGCCTCCAGATACGCGCCCGCGGCCACCGCCGCCAGAGCGCACACGCCGCGGTCTACGATGCTCTCCACCGACAGCAGGGTGGCACGCGGCGCCCCCGGTGGAATGGCATCGTTGATGAGTTTGCGCTGTATCGGATAGCAGAACCCGGTGAGCGCGGCGAACACACACAGCAGCCCGGCCACTGTCCAAGGACCGCCGACGGTCGTGCCCGCCAGGGCGGCGGCGAGCGCCACGCTCAGCAGGGACACCCAGGCCGCCGGCGGCAGGCGGGATCCCAGCCACTGCGGGCGGGCGGAGGCCACCGCCTCGGCGACCGTCATAGCCGCGAGCACACTGCCGTGGGTGCTCTCGCCGATGCCGTGCGCCAGCAGCACCGGCTGGAACAGATTGACCTGGCAGATCCGCGACAGCGTGAACACCGCCACGCCCTGCACCATGAGCATGGCCAGCCATGGTGAGGACCGCAGCGTGCGCAGCGCGGCGCCGGTGTCGTGCAGCAGGGTGCCGCCGCGCCGCCCGGACGCACGCGCTGCGGCGTCGGTGTCGCGCGGGGCCAGCCGCGGCAGGGCGAGGGCACAGCCGAGCGAGCCGGCTGCACTCGCCGCGCTGAGCACGTACGGGGTCTGCGGGGCCAGTGTCATCAGCGGTCCGACGAGCGGCCAGCAGACGACCTTGGCGGCGAGGCCGAGGGCCCGCGCCGTGCCCTCCGCCCGGAGATAGTGCGCGTCCGTTCCTTCGGCGCGCAGCCCGTCGTACAGGTAGGCGCTCGCCGCGCCTGACGTCAGGGAGCGTCCGGCGGCGATGGCAAGGAAGTGCACGAGGAAGCCCGTGTACGAGGGCTCGAGCACCGGCATCATGTTTGCCGCCGTCATCACCACCGCGCCCGCGCGCAGGCAGTTCCGGGCACCGATGCGGTCGGCGACGAGCCCGGTGGGAATCTCGAACAGGCAGAAGGCTATGTAGTAGATGCTCTGGATGCCGAAGATCTGTCCGTCCGACAGGCCCGCGTCACGCTGGTAGGCGTAGAAGACGGGCATCCACCACAGCAGGTTGAACAGCAGCTGGAACCCGTTGTTGAGGCGGATGATGCGGCGGGCTGCCGGGGTCAAGGCCGCGTGTGGAGCGCTGCGCCACAAGGAAGGCATACGGCGGCTCACCAGGCGTAGGGGCGGACCTGGACCAGCCGGAACGCGCCCTCGGCCGTCATCAGCCACTCAATGTCCAGGGCATCATCGGGCTCGTCTTCGCTGAAGTGGGACTGCAGCAGGCGTCCCACGAGGGCAAGTTGCGACAGAGCCGCACGCGTGTCCATGGAAAGATCCGTGCCCGAAGAGCCGACGTCCACCGTACGGCCGCCGCCCTCGACCGTGTTGTACAGGTACTGGTGCGGCAGCACGGTGCCGTCAACCACGCGCTCGGGGGAACCGGCCGTACAGTTGAGGTAGACGTTGCGGAAGTCCTCGCGGCGCGTCGGATTGCACGTGACGAGCACACCCCCGAGATCGGCCGGCACGTACTCCTGGATGATCACCCCCATGTAGGTGTCGTCCAGGGAGATGCCGACCTCATGCCTCAGGCGCACGCTCCGCGGCGACAGCAGCGACGCCCACACATGCCGGACGGCGTTCAGCAGTTGCTCCGCCCCGCGTACCGTCGTCACCGAGTCGTAGATCCCGGCCGCCGAGAACCCCGGCAGGTCCTCGGCGTTGGAGGAGGAGCGCACCACGAGACGGCGTTCGTCGGCCAGCAGTCGCGGCACCGAGCCGGTGATGGCCCGCGCCACCTCGTCGGGCATCGGCATGCTGTGCATCAGGTGCTGGAGGTCCAGGGACAGCGAGTCCACCATGTCGAGCGCGTCGAGTTCCAGCGCCATCTTCAGCTTGCCGATGCCCTGTTGCAGCGCGGGCGACGAGGTCAGATACAGATGGTGCAGATGGAACGGCAGCGCCACGCCCTCGGGGGCCCGGACCGTCGCCGCCACCCACTCGGCGGCCGCGGCCCGCAGCCGCTCCGCGGACGCTCCCGGCTCACCGAGACGGGAGGCGAGGTGGGTGAGCAGATCCGGTCGCGGCGGACGCGGGCGGGCGTAGAACGCGGTCAGGTCGGCGGTACGGCTGTCCAGGACATGGTGCAGCTCGCCGAGGTTTGCGGCCTTGGTGCCGTAGCTGTCGCGGTCGGCGCGCCGCAGCCGGTGCAACGCCATGATCGGCGCGTCCCCGAGCAGGGGTGCGTCGATGCGGATGCGCTGCTGGTGCCAGACCGGCTGCTCCAGTTCCGGCGCGCCGGCCAGGCGCTCCAGGGTGATGGCGTCCTCCTGCACGCGGTAGCGGACCCAGGCCTCGGCCAGCCCGTCCCGCTCCACGAGGGCGTCCAGGTCACGGACGATCGCGTTCGGGATGCCCCAGCCAGAGGCGAGGACGTTGGTGTGCGAAAGAGGCGTCGTGGGCTCGGTGTTGATGAACCCGGCGACCCGAGGCACGTCGTCCGGCAGGCAGGCCATCGCGACGATGTCCTGCCAGCCGAGTTCCGCGGCGGCGTCCCGGTACTCGTCCAGGCTGTGGAAGTACCGCAACCGTCCTTCGGTCACGCCCGGGTTGAGGCAGGTCCGGGTCCGGTTGCCGAACAACTCCTGGCTGAGGATGCGCGGGATGCGTGTCTCGCTCACCGAGGCCAGTTCGTGTTCCTGCCCGTGATTCGCCGGTTTCAGCAGCAGCGGAAGGCGTCCGTCGACTCGGTTGCGGACGTAGTGATAGAAATCCTCCAGTAGCGCACCGTGCATGGTGTCCGCCTCGGTCGTCTCCAGGACCAGGAAGGGCCGTTCGGGGCCGTCGGTCTCCTCGTCGCAGTGCAGCGACAGCACGCCCAGCAGGAAACGGCGGTCCGACGCCATGTATACGGACGCGTTGAACTCGTCGAGCTGCGCGTCGAGTTCGTCCGCCGTCATGCCGAGGACGCGGGTCGCGATGTAGTCGACGTGGAAGGGGTGTACCCGGGTGTCGAGCAGATGCCAAGTGTCCTCGGCCCGGTCCACCACAACTTTCAGGTACTGGTGTCCGGCCAGTACGCCGGACAGCGTACGGAACAGCGGCAGCGACAGGTTGGCGCCGACGACGGTTCGGTCGTCCGCGGCGCCGGGGATGCGGGCCTCGTCGGGTGCGAACGTCATGCGCGGGCCCCCTCGGTGGTGTCCGTGGGCAGGATGCGCGGCATCGCGTCGACCAGGGCGGTGAAGTCGCGGACGACGGACTGCGGCCGGTCGGCCGACAACAGGCACAGCCCCGCCATCGTGTTGGCACCCGCGGCCGGGTCGTAGACGGGCACCGGGGAGCCGTCCGGCAGGGAGCTCTCGCGGACCACGGACAGCGTGCTGCCCGGCCCGACGGGCGCCTTACGGGCGACCATCGAGGAGTCCCACCGATGGCGGCGCGACCACGGGGTCCCGTCGCCGTTGACGGCGAGAACCACCAGGGCACCGGCTGCTCCTGCGGCATCCGCGGGTGTCAGCGCCCGCGCGGGCCAGGGCGGTGAACCGCCGAGCAGTTGATCGGTGAACATGCCGATCATGTCGAGGCCGAACACCCCCTCGATCTGCGGCACGGTCATCGCGCCGCCGAACCGCGCGGCCGTCTCGATGACCCACATCCGACCGTCCGTGCCCAGCTTGATCTCCGTATGGGTACCGCAGTTCTCCAGCCCCAGCGCGTCCACGGCACGCCGGGCCAGCTCAACGATCCCGCGCTGCGCCCCGCTCCCGACGGCGGCCGGAGTGATGCCCGCCCGCTCGGTGAACGGCTTCACCGTCGGCATGCGCCCGCTCAGGCAGACTGGACGAAAGACGCCGTCAACCACCACACCCTCGACGCTGACGTAGTCACCCCAGCCGGGGCCGTCGAACCACTCCTCGGCCCGCCCGGTGACGATCTCCTCGACGATGAAGTCCTGCGACGCGCCGCTGACATGCAGTTCGGCGAAACCGAGTTGCGCCGACTCCGCCATCACCTCGCGCGACCGCTGCCAGGCGTGCGGTACGTCCTCCACCTTGTCGATGATCTGGTGCGCGGTCGAACCGGCGCTCCAGGCCGCCTTGAGCAGCAGTGGGTACGACAAGTCGGTGGTCGCCTGCTCCAGTTCGGCGAGGCTGGTGACGGCGCGGAACCGGGGCTGCGGTATGCCGTGCCGGTCCCACGTGGCCCGCATCAGCCGCTTGTCGCGGGCGAGGTCGGCGGCGGGCCCGGCACCCTTCAGACCGAGCCGCCGGCACGCCTCGGCGACCGCGACCCCCGCGTATTCCGAGAAGGTGAGGACGGCGTCCG
>NZ_JBHYKH010000479.1:0-7001 GCF_042741275.1 Streptomyces sp. NPDC058964 | reverse complement strand
AGACAGAGCTAATGCCGCAAGCGCCCACGCATTGACTGCTTTGTAGCCAGCTCTCGTCATGCCTTACTGTACGTCTCGCGACATGACAGGCTCGGAAAGCGCGAGGAGCACGCACGCGGCGGGCACGACGGCGGTGGCGCTGCTGCGCAGGGCGTACGAGACGTCCCGTCGTACTCCGGCCGGGTCCCCGTCGGCCGCCGCCCTGCTCATGCGCGGCATCAGCGCGGTCACCAGGGAGACGGTGACGATCCCGTGGGGCACGGCCCACAACAGGTAGGCGTTGCTGTACGCGCTGAACCCTGCTCCGCCGTCGATCCCTCGGGCGGCCGCACGCTGCCCGGCGGCGGTCGCGAGCGAGGTCACCACCCAGTATGCGAGCTGGTTGGTGAGTACGAGCAGCACCAGCCAGCCTGCCGAGCGCAGGGGCCGGGACAGTCCGCTGCCCCGCCAGTCGAACCTGGGTCTGAAGCGGAAGCCGGCGGCGCGCAGGGACGGCAGCAGGGCGAGCGCCTGGGCGACGACGCCGGCCGTGGTGCCCCAGCCGAGCAGCGCGGTCGCGCGGGGGGTGAGTGTGCCACCGGTGGTGGCCTCGGTCAGGTACAGGCCGAAAACGGCTATGACGACGAGGTTGTTGAGGACCGGGGTCCACATCATGGCCCCGAACCGGCCCCGCGCGTTGAGTACTTGGCCGAGCAGGGTGAACAGGCCGAGGAAGAGGATCTGCGGCAGGCAGTAGCGGGCGAAGGCGACGGTCGTCGCCGCCTGTGCTCCGGTGTAGTCGGTGTAGGCCGCGACGACGGCGGGGGCGGCGAGCACGGCACCGGCCGTGACGAGGAGCAGGGCCGCGGTGCAGACGGTGAGCAACCGGTCGGTGTACGCGGCCCCGCCGTCCTCGTGCTCCTTGGCCGACCTGACCAGCTCGGGAACGAAGACGGCGTTGAGGGCACCGCCCAGGAGCAGCGTGTAGACGATCGTGGGGACGGTGTTGCCGACCGCGTATCCGTCGGCGGCCAGCCCCACGCCGAGGGCGGCGGCGACCACGGCGGAGCGCACGAATCCCGTGGCGCGGGACACGAGCGACCCGGCGGCCATGATCGCGCCGCTGCGCATGACCGACGCGGAGCGGTGGGCCGGTCGTTCCCTGGTCGGAGTGGCGGCGCTCATCGGCGTGCCAGGTACATCTGGAAGGCGCGGTAGAGCGTGTGGTTGGCCCTTCCGCCGAGGGGCGTCTCCCACTCCCCCAATGTCTCGACGACCTGGCCGCCGGTGCCGAGCTTCCAGCGCAGCAGCCCGAACGAGCGGTCCTGGGGATCGAGTGTGGAAGGAACTCCGCGCATGTCGTAGACCTCCGCTCCACGCGCATGGGCGTCGAGCATCATCTGCCACTGCAGGGCGTTGGAGGGGCGGACCTCGCGCCGGTGGTCGGCGGAGGCACCGGTCTGGTACCAGACCCGGCGCCCGACCGTGATCATGGTGTGGGCGGCGAGGATCTCGCCCTCGTGGCGGGCGAGATAGAGCTTCATGCGGCCGGGCTGCTCGGCGTTGAGGGCCGCGTACTGGCGTTGGTAGTACGCGAGCGAGCGGCCCAGGCGGAAGCCGTCGCGTTCCTCGGTGATCCGCAACAGCCGGTAGAACTCCGGGAGTTCGGTGGCATCGCCGACCGACACCTGCACGCCCGACTTGCGCGCCCGGCGTACGTTGCGCCGCCACTCCTGGTTCAGCCCGCACCACAGGTCGTGCGAGGTGCGGCCGGCCAGCGGCACCCGGAAGACGTGACGGGGTTGTGCGTCCGTGTCGTCGCCGTCCTCGCCACAGCGCCGCCAGCCGCGCGCCCGCAGCCGCTCGGCCACGGCGGCACCCAGGGGATCGACCTGGCAGGCGAGCACGTCGGACAGGTGCCGCCCGGCTCCGGTCCCGGCCTTGAGTCCCGGGGCGTCCCACCGGCGGTAGTCGGGGGCCGGTCCGATGCGGACGGCGAACGCGCCCACGGTCCGCAGATGGCGCAGCAGCGGGCCGAGCCAGCTGTCGAGGTCCGGGTCGCTCCAGTCGGCGACGGGACCTTCGGGCAGGTAGGCGAAGTACTTGCGGGTGCCCGGGAACTGACGCAGCAGCACCAGCGCGACTCCGCTCAGCTCCCCCGCGCCGGAGCCGGACCGCGGTCCCCAGCCGAGCAGTTGGGCCTGCCAGCCGTCCTTCACCGCGGCCCATGACGGGCACTGGAGAAAGCCCGGAGCGAGGGCGGATCCGGTGCGTGACGAAAGAAAGGCACGATACGTCTCGGCTGAGACGGGCCCCAGCCACGCTTCCTGCCGACCACAGTCTGCCGTCGCGAGCAGCACTGACACTACGCCTCCTCGGGTGCCGTCGGTGTCGGGTGGGCCGAGCGCCGAAGTTCGGAACGTGAGGAAGATTCACAGGCGTCCGTGACCGTGCCGAGCGGCGTATGTGACCGGACCATGACCGTTCCTCTGCAACCGCCGTCACACAGGCCGTCGGGCCGCTGTACCGCGCGAATCGGTGCCTAGAGTCCCCACGTCCCCGGCTTCTTCACGACGTACTCGGAGGTTTCCGTTGAGCCAGACACGTGTCGGACCGATACGCGTGGTTGCGGTGCGTCCCCGCGCCGCGGCCGCCGCGGCGGCAACCGTTCTGCTGACCGCCGCCCTCTCGTCCTGCGCGGGCGGCGGGCCGTCCGCGGACAAGGGTGGCGCAAAGGGCGGCGGGGGGCGCGGTGACGGCCGGGCGGTGTCGGTCACCGTCACGCCCCATGGCACGCGGGCGAAGGCCGGTGAGCCGGTCAAGGTCGCCGCCCGCAGCGGCAGGCTCACCTCGGTCCGCGTCACCGACGGCCACGGCCGCGAACTGACCGGCACCCTGTCCGGTGACGGCCGCACCTGGACCTCGGGGCGCAAGGCCGTGCCGGGCACCACCTACACGGTGAAGGCCGCCACCCGCGCCGAGGACGGAACGGCGGGTGACGCGCACGCCTCGTTCACCACCGCCGCCGCGGACAAGGTGAACAAGGTCGAATGGCGGCCGGGGGACGCCACCACGGTCGGGGTGGCCCAGCCGGTCTCCCTCGTCTTCGACCACCCGGTGCGGAACAAGGCCGCGGTGGAGAAGCAGCTCAAGGTCTCCACGTCGAACGGCACCGAGGGGTCGTGGGGCTGGATGAAGGACTGGTCCGGCAGGGACCGGGTGGACTGGCGGCCCAAGGAGTACTGGCAGCCCGGCACCAAGGTGACCCTGGACGCCCGGCTGAACGGCACCGACTCCGGCACGGGCGGCGGCTGGTTCGTGCGCGACTACGAGCTCGCCTTCACCATCGGCGCACGGCAGGTGGTCAAGGTCGACCTCGACGCCAAGCGGCTCACCATGGAACGGGACGGCAGCACGGTGAAGACCTTCCCGGTCTCCGGCGGCACGCCCGGCCCCGACACCGGCTCCTGGCGAGGCACCGAGGTGGTGATGGCGAAGGAGGGCACGATCCGGATGAACTCCGAGACCGTGGGCCTGGGCGACGCCTACGACCAGAAGGTCGACTACGCGATGCGCCTGACCTGGTCCGGCACCTACGCACACGCCGCGCCCTGGAACGCCGCCTACTTCGGCCGGGCCAACAGGAGCCACGGCTGCATCGGGATGAGCGACGCCGACGCCGCCTGGCTCTACGAGCACGCGCACGTCGGCGACCCGTTCCAGGTCAAGGGCGCGGAGACCAAGGGCCGGGTGGCCGTGAACAACGGCTTCGGCGACTGGAATCTCAACTGGGACCAGTGGCGGGCGCTGAGCGCCCTGCGCTGACCCGGGCCCCGGAATCGCGATCCGCGCCGGACGCGACGATCCGTGCGGCGGCCCGCCGGTGCGGGCGGCCGCCGGGTCGGGTCAGTGCGCAGTCGCCGAGGTGACGGCCGCCCGCGCCGCGCGCTCGACCAGCGCGACGCCGTCCTTCATCGAGGTGCTGCCGTTCGAGAGGACGGCGACGAGGCAGTGGTGCTTGCCGACCGTGATCCGTCCGACGCTGTTGACGTCCCACAGGTCGGTCGTGCTGCGCTGCAGCCAGCCGTTCTTCAGGGCCCATCCGGAGTCGGCGGCCGCCGAGACGCCCCAGGACTGCTCGCCGATCACCTTGCTCATCAGCGTCCGGATGTAGGTGCGCGAGGCCTGGTGCAGTGCCTTGGTGCCCGCGGTGGACGCCGGGCCCGTGTCGAACACGTCGCGCAGCAGCCGTATCTGGTCGCTCGCCGTCGTCTGGGTGAGTCCCCATTTGGTGTCGGCGCCGCCCTGGGTCTCGGTCAGTCCGAGGCGCTTGTTCGCCGCGTCCAGGCCCCGTGCCATGCCGATGTCCCGCCACAGGGCGTTCGCCGCGTCGTTGTCGCTCCGCTCGACCATCACCTCGGCCTCGTCGCGCTCCTTCGCGGTGAGGCCGTGTCCGGCGTCCTGAGCCCGCAGCAACGCCGTGGCGAGGATGTCGACCTTGATGATGCTCGCGGTGTCGTACGGGGTGTCGTCGCCGTACACCGTGGGAACCCGCCCGGTGCCGTCCAGGTCGAGCACCGCGGCCGTCACCCGCGCCTTCCCGGTGGGCTTCACCTTTGCCAGGAAGTCGGCCGTGGCGGTGTCGGGCCGCGCCGCCGTGGCCGCGGCCGCCGGAGTCGGGTGCAGGGCGCCGGCCGAGAAGAGGGTCGCGACGCAGGCGGCGACAACGCCCACGCAGACCGCGGCGCGCCTTGCCCGGGGGCGGCGACCGGCCATGCTCCGCGGGTGTGACAGGGGGGGTCGGTGCTGCATCGTGAGGGGCCTCGGCAGTTCGTGTGGGAGGGGCACAGAACTGCGAACGTAAACAAAACGCCCGTATCGCGACGTGACCGTCGCCACGATGAAGACCGTTTCCTACGGGATTGTGCGGAGATTCACAGGTTCGGATGTGACGGGCGCCACAGGATGCCGGCCGATGTGCGGGCACCTGTGGCGCAGGCACCGGTCGTCATGGAGATGTGATCTGTGCGGGGCCTGCCTACGGTGGGGTCACCATGGTCGTCGATCTGCTTCTCATCGCCCTGGCGATCACGCTCGACCCGCTGCCCATCATGGCGTTCGTCCTGGTCGTGGCATCGGTGCGCGGGGTCTGGAAGGGACTGGCCTTCATCCTGAGCTGGCTGTCGTGTCTGGTCGTGGTGATCGCGATCGTCCTGGCGCTGACCGGCGGGCACCCCCCGCCGCCCAAGTCTCCGCCCACGACGGCGGCCCTGGCCGCCAAGCTGGCCATCGGGGTGTGGCTCGTCCTCTACGGCGAACGCCGGCGGCGACGCCTCATAGCCTCCCGATCACGCGGCGGCGAGACCGTGGAGGAGCCGGACCCGGATCCGGTCCCCGCCTCCGGCACGCAGCTGACGTCCCAGATGGACCGCACCAGCGCCTGGGCCGCGGCCGGGCTCGCGGTGTTCCTGCAGCCCTGGGGTCTGGTCGCGGCCGCGGCCACGACGGTGGTGGAGGCGGACCTGTCCCACATCTCGTCCTGGCTCGCCCTGTCCTTCTTCTGCCTGTTGGCCACCGCGAGCCTGCTGGCCACCGAGCTCTACATGGTCTTCGCCCCGACGGCGGCGAAGGCCCGCCTGCTGAGGCTGCGGTCGTGGATGGAGGCCCATCAGCAGCAGGCCATCGTGGTCGGCAGCCTGGTGGTCGGCTTCTGGCTCGTGGGAAAGAGCATCTACCAGCTCACCAGTTGACGCGGCCGGGCGCCCGAACCGGGTCACGAGGAAGTGCGATGCCCCTCGCCGCATGGTGCAATGGCCATCGGAGGCCTGACGCGCGGGCGGTCCGGCGACCGGTCCCGACTCCCATCCCGCTCCCGAGGAGTGGCCATGAACGATGTCGAAGAAATGGGACCCGTCGACTACGTGGTCATCGAGTTTCCCGGCAGTCGAATGACGGGCGAAGCGTTCCCCCTGCTGGTCGATCTCGCCGACCGGGGCATCATCCGGATCCTCGACCTGGCCTTCGTCCGCAAGGACAGCGACGGGTCGGTCAGCGGGCTGGAACTCCAGGAACTCGGTGACGAGGTCGACGTGGCCGTCTTCGCGGGTGCCTCCTCCGGGCTGCTGGACCAGGGCGACCTGGACGAGGCGGGCAGCGCACTGGAGCCCGGGAACTCCGCGGCGGTCCTGGTGTACGAGAACCTGTGGGCCGCGCCCCTGGCCAGCGCGCTCAGACGGAGCGGAGCCCAGCTGGTCGCCGGCGGGCGTATCCCGGTGCAGGCTCTGCTGGCCTCGCTGGACGCGGTGGAGGGCACGACACCGCCCGGCGGATCAGCGGCCGCCTGAGGCCTTCGGCATAGGGAGATGAGTGAACATGCCCGGACTCCTTCGGGGTGTCGCGCGCACCGCAGTCGTCGCCGGGACCGCCACCGCGGTGTCCAACCGGGTGTCCCGGCGGCAGGCGGGGCGGTGGGCCCAGCAGGACTACGAACAGCAGGCGCAACAGCAGCAGGCAGTGCAGCAGCAGGCGGTGCAGCAGCCGCCCCCGCCGCCGCCCGCGCCGGCGCCGTCCACCACGGACGACATGACCCGCAAGATCGATCAGCTGAAGGACCTGGGTGAGCTGAAGGCCCAGGGCGTCCTCACGGAGGAGGAGTTCGAGGCCCAGAAGCGCGCGCTCCTCGCCTGACGGCGTACCGGCGTCCGGGCCGCCTCGCGAGCCCTGCACGCCGTCCTCCCGGGGTGGGAAGGAAGAGGTCGGGGGCAGCATGGACGGTGGTGGATCGCAGGGTCGTGGGCTGCTGAGCAGGTTCCGGGTCGCCCTGGCGCTGTGTGTCCTGCTCGGTGGACTGAACCCGGCACCGGTCTCCGGTGGTCGCAGCGGCTTCGGGTGGTCTGTGCTCAACGAACTCGCCGTGTTCGCCGCGGCCGCGGTCGCGAGGCCGTTCCGTCACGGCCTGTTTCCCGTCGGAGATCATCGAGGCCGGCACCGTGCTGCGGAGCCCGGCAGGGCTGTTCGTGTCC
>NZ_JBHYKH010000478.1:0-7009 GCF_042741275.1 Streptomyces sp. NPDC058964 | reverse complement strand
ATCGAGCTCGGTGAGGTGCACGCCGCCCGGCCGGCGCTCCGGGGTGTCGCGGGTGCGGCCCCCGCCGTGCGCCCCGCGCACGGCGGCAACCAGCTCCTGGTCGGGTACGTCGTCACACAGGACGGCTGGGACCAGGCGGCAGCGGTGGAGAGGCTCCGTGCGGAGCTGCCCGCCGCCCTGGTCCCGCTGCTCGCGCCGGTCGGTGAACTGCCGACGCGTACGTCCGGGAAGGTCGACCGCAACGCCCTGCCGTGGCCCCTGGAGGGGCTGGAGACCGGCGGAAAGGCGCAACGGCTCTACGGCACCGAGGCCTGGCTCGCCGAGCAGTGGGCGGAGGTCCTCGGTATCCCGGTGACCGGCGCCTGCGACGACTTCTTCGCGATCGGCGGCAGCAGCCTGGCCGCCGCCCAGCTCACCACCCGGCTGCGCACCCGCTACCCGAGCGCGGCCGTCCTCGACATCTACCAGCAGCCGACCCTGCGCAAGCTGGCCCGGCGCCTGGAGGCCTCGGCGCACGACGACGGCGCGCGACGGACGGTCGCGCCGGTTCCGGTCCGCGCCCAGCTCCTCCAGCTTCTCCTGCTCGTACCGCTGTTCACGCTGGCCGGACTGCGCTGGACGGTGGCTCTGGCGGCGGCGGGGAACCTGCTGCCGGCCTACTCCTGGCTGCCGACGGCCCCCTGGTGGCCGGTCGCGGCCGGCGCCCTGCTGTTCTTCACCCCGCCGGGACGCATCGCGCTCGCCGCGGGCGGGGCGCGGCTGCTGCTGCGGGGTCTCGAACCCGGCCGGTACCCGCGCGGCGGGAGCGTGCACCTGCGGTTGTGGACCGCCGAGCGGCTGGCCGAGCTCAGCGGGGCGACCTCGCTGACCGGTTCGTGGCTGGAGCGGTACGCGCGGGCTCTCGGCGCCAGGATCGGCCAGGACGTGGACCTGCACTCGCTGCCTCCGGTCACCGGCATGCTCAAGCTGGGACGCGGGGCCGCCGTGGAGTCCGAGGTCGACCTGTGCGGGTACTGGCTGGACGGGGACCGGCTGGAGATCGGGCCGGTGAAGGTGGGTGCGCACGCCGTCGTCGGGACCCGCAGCATGCTGTTCCCGGGCGCTCGGGTCGGCAAGCGGGCGGAGGTGGCTCCGGGGTCTGCCGTCACCGGGCAGATTCCCACCGGTCAGCGGTGGGCCGGCGCGCCCGCGGTCAAGCTCGGCAAGGCCAAGCGGAACTGGCCCAAGGAACGGCCGCAGCGGGGCACGTACTGGCGGGTGATGTACGGGGTGACGGGCGTCGCGCTCAGTGCCATGCCGCTGTCGGCGGGTGTGGCCGCGCTGCTGGTCGCCGGTGAGTTCGTGGCGCCCGGGGCCGGACTCGCGGGGGCCCTGCGGGGAGCCGCGCTCGCGCTCGTCCCGGCCACACTGGCCTTCGGGCTGGTGTACGCGCTGAAGATCCTGATCGCGGTGCGGCTGCTCAGCCTCGGGCTGCGCGAGGGCACGCACCCGACGCACAGCCGGATCGGCTGGCAGGCGTGGACGGTCACGCAGCTGATGGACCGGTCCCGGGAGACGCTGTTCCCGCTGTACGCGGGGCTGGTCACGCCGGTGTGGCTGCGGCTGCTCGGGATGCGGGTCGGGCGCGGTGCCGAGGTGTCCACGGTGCTCGCCCTGCCGAGCCTGACGACAGTCGGTGAGGGTGCCTTCCTGGCGGACGACACGCTGACGGCGCCGTACGAGCTGGGTGGCGGCTGGGTGCGGATCGGGCGCGCGGAGATCGGGCGGCGTGCGTTCCTCGGGAACTCCGGGATGACCGCGCCGGGGCGGAGCGTGCCGGACGGCGGTCTGGTGGGTGTGCTGTCGGCGACGCCCAAGAAGGCGAAGAAGGGCTCTTCGTACCTGGGGCTGCCGCCGGTGAAGCTGCCGCGCAGCGCGAGCGACGGCGACCGGAGCCGCACCTACGAGCCGCCGGCCCGGCTGCTGTGGGCGCGCGGGCTGGTGGAGCTGTGCCGGATGGTGCCGGTGCTCTGCTCGGCGGCGCTGGCCGTGCTGACGGTGGCGGCGCTGTGCGCGCTGGGGTCGTGGGCGCCGCTGGTGTCGGGGCCGGTGCTGCTCGTGGCCGGGGCGGCGGGCGGGCTCGTGTCCGTCGTGGCGAAGTGGCTGCTGGTGGGGCGGCACCGCAGCGGGGAGCATCCGCTGTGGAGTTCCTTCGTCTGGCGCAACGAGCTGGCGGACACGTTCGTCGAGGTCGTGGCCGTGCCGTGGCTGGCCGGGTCGGTGCCGGGTACGCCGCTGATGACGGTGTGGCTGCGGGGACTCGGCGCGCGCGTCGGCAGGGGGGTGTGGGTGGAGAGCTACTGGCTGCCGGAGACGGACCTGGTGACCCTGGAGGACGCCGTTTGCGTCAACCGCGGCTGTGTGCTCCAGACTCACCTCTTCCACGACCGGATCTTGCGGACGGATACTGTTGTCCTCCGTGAGGGTGCCACGCTGGGCCCTGGCGGGATCGTGCTGCCCGGCAGCACGGTCGGGGCCCGCACCACTCTGGGTCCCGCGTCGCTCGTCATGGCCGCGGAGTCCGTCCCGGACGACACTCGCTGGCTCGGCAACCCGATCGAGGCATGGCGTCCCTGAACGCGGGCCACTCGGCGAGGTGTGTCACGGGTGGTGCACCGGTGAGGCGGAGTGGCGGTACGGCGCAGGGAGCGGACGCGGCAGTGGCAGTTCAGCAGTCGGCGGGTTCGGACCCGTATTTCCCGGACCACGGTGATTCCCGGTTCCGGGTGCACCGCTACGAGCTCGCGCTGGACTACCGTCCGGGTCCGAACCGGCTCGCGGGCACGGCCCGGATCAACGCCATCGCGGGGCGGGCGGCGCTCGCCGAGTTCCAGCTCAACCTGACCGACTTCAAGATCGGCCGGGTGCGGGTGGACGGCAGGCAGCCGCACTACACCCTGCGCGGCGGCCGGCTGCGTATCCGCCCGGCGAAGCCGCTGCGGGCCGGGGCCGCGTTCACGGTAGAGGTGCACTGGTCGGGCAATCCCAAGCCGGTGCCCAGTCCCTGGGGCGGGCTCGGCTGGGAGGAGCTGGAGGACGGGGCGCTGGTGGCGAGCCAGCCGATCGGGGCGGCGTCCTGGTACCCGTGCAACAACCGGCCGGCCGACAAGGCGTCGTATCTGATCTCGGTCACCACGCCGTCGGCGTACTCGGTGGTCGCGGGCGGTCGCCTGCTGACCCGTACGACGAAGGCGTCGACGACCACCTGGGTGTACGAGCAGTCCGCGCCCACGTCGAGCTATCTGGTCGGGCTGGCGATCGGCAAGTACCAGACGGTGCTGCTGGGCGATCCGGGGCCGGGCGGCGTGCCGCAGCACGGGCACATCCCCGCGCATCTGCTTCCCGAGTTCTCCCGGGACTTCGCGCGGCAGCCCGCGATGATGGAGCTGTTCCAGGAGTTGTTCGGACCGTACCCGTTCGACGAGTACGCGGTCGCGGTGACCGAGGAGGAGCTCGATGTCCCGGTCGAGGCGCAGGGGTTGTCGCTGTTCGGCGCCAACCATGTGGACGGCGCCCGGGGTTCGGAGCGGCTGGTCGCGCACGAGCTGGCGCACCAGTGGTTCGGCAACAGCGTGTCCATCGCCGACTGGCGGCACATCTGGCTGAACGAGGGCTTCGCCAAGTACGCGGAGTGGCTGTGGTCGGAACGCTCGGGCGGCCGCAGTGCGCACCAACTGGCCGCGATCGCACACCGGTTGCTGTCCACGCTGCCGCAGGACCTGCGGCTGGCCGACCCGGGCCGCAAGTCGATGTTCGACGACCGGCTCTACGAGCGCGGCGGTCTGGCGCTGCACGCGGTGCGCTGCGCACTGGGCGACGAGGCGTTCTTCCTCATGCTGCGCAGCTGGGTGCGGCTGCACCGCAACGGGGTGGTGTCGACGCCGACGTTCACCGCGCACGTGTCCCGCTTCGCCGGTGAGCCACTGGACGCGCTGTTCGAGGCCTGGCTGCACCGGGGGCCACTGCCCCCGCTGCCGGCGCCTGCCGCAGCGGGGGGTGCGGCGGGCTCGGCCTGAGCTGGGGTGCGCTCCGACAGGAGTGCTGTCCCGAGAGGTGAGGTGCGGGGGGACACATGCGCCCGCGCGGACCTGCCGCTCGCCGTCGCGGCACAATAGGGGCCGTGTCCCGACGTAGTGCCCGCGCCGCGAAGCCCGCGCCCACCTGTCCCTGCGGCCTGCCCGAGCCGTACGAGAAGTGCTGCGGCCGGTATCACTCCGGTGCCGCGGTCGCGCCGACCGCCGAGGCGTTGATGCGGTCGCGGTACAGCGCCTTCGTGACGGGTGACGCGGGGTATCTGCTGCGGACGTGGCATCCGCGGACCCGGCCGACGGAGCTGGAGCTGGATCCGGGGATGCGGTGGACCGGGCTGGAGGTGCTCGGCACCGGTGAAGGGTCGGCCTTCCACACCACCGGAACCGTGACCTTCCGGGCCTCCTACCGGGGCGGCTCGCTGCTCGAGCGGAGCCGGTTCGAGCGGGTCGGCGGGGCGTGGGTGTACGTCGACGGGGACTTCCCGGACGACGAGTAGCGCTACGGCGCGAGGACGTCCAGTTCCTGGAGCGCGCCCACGGTGATCTCGCGCGTCAGCCGCTCGGCGCGGGCCGCGTCGCCCGCGCGTACCGCCTCGGCGACCTGGACGTGCAGGGTGACGGCGGCCGGGTCGGGGTCCTCGAACATGACCTCGTGATGGGTGCGGCCCGCGAGGACCTCGGCGACGACGTCGCCGAGCCGGGCGAACATCTCGTTGCCGGAGGCGGCGAGGACGACCCGGTGGAAGGCGATGTCGTGGACGAGGTACGCCTCGAGCTTGTGGCCGCGTGAGTTGGCCACCATGCCGAGCGCGCACTCGGTGAGCTCGGCGCACTGCTCCGCCGTGGCGTTCCTGGCGGCCAGGCCGGCCGCGACCGGCTCGATCGCCGAGCGCAGCACGGTCAGCGAGCGCAGTTGGTGCGGGCGGTCGGCGCCCGCCAGGCGCCAGCGGATGACCTGCGGGTCGTAGACGTTCCACTCGGCCTTGGGGCGGACCGTCACGCCCACGCGGCGGCGGGACTCGACCAGATGCATGGATTCGAGGACGCGCACCGCCTCGCGCATCACCGACCGCGACACCTCGAAATGCTGAGCCAGTTCGTCCGTGCGCAGGACACTGCCGGGCGGATACTCGCCTGCGGTGATCGCGGGGCCGAGGGTGTCCAGTACATGGCCGTGCAGACCTCGGCCCGGTGTGCTCATGCACTCAGCGTACAGAAAGGATCACGGAGTCAAAAAGTCAGACTTATACGTCACACACTCTTGAATTTGTCGTACCTAATGGGTTTCAGTGTGGCCGACGCCGGATGTCGGCGTCGCATGTCGAGGAAGACAGCGAGGCAGTGATGCGTACCCCCCACGTCGTCGCGGTGATGGGCGTCGCCGGCACCGGCAAGACCACGATCGGTCCTCTGCTCGCCGCGCGGCTGGGCGTTCCCTACGCCGAGGGCGACGAGTTCCACCCGCAGGCCAACATCGACAAGATGTCGGCCGGCATCCCGCTCGACGACGCGGACAGGTGGCCCTGGCTCGACGCCATCGGCACCTGGGCCGACGGGCGGCACGGGCTGGGCGGGGTGGTCAGCTGCTCCGCGCTGAAGCGGTCGTACCGCGACCGGCTCAGGGCGACGGCTCCCGGGATCGTGTTCCTGCACCTCACGGGCACCCGGGAACTCATCGAGGACCGGATGTCCCACCGGCGGGGACACTTCATGCCGGCGGCGCTCCTGGACTCCCAGTTCGCCACGCTCCAGCCGCTCCAGGCGGACGAGGCAGGGGTCTGCGTGGACGTCTCCGGGTCCCCGGAGGAAATCGCAGAGCGGGCCGTCCGGGCACTGGCCGCGCTTCCCGACACACCGCAGTAGATCTCGCAGCACCTTCCAAGTACCCGTATCTGCAAGGGAAACCCGTGACCAGACTCAGCGTCGAGATGCTGGCAGCGGACGCCGTCGAGCCCATCACCTCGGCCGGCCACGTCCAGCTGGGCATAGCCGTCCTGGCGGGCATCGCCGTCATCGTCCTGCTCATCACCAAGTTCAAGCTCCACGCCTTCCTGGCGCTGACCATCGGGTCGCTCGCGCTGGCCGCGTTCGCCGGGGCACCGCTCGACAAGGCGATCACCAGCTTCACCACAGGCCTCGGCACCACGGTCGCCGGCGTGGGCGTGCTGATCGCGCTCGGCGCGATCCTCGGCAAGCTGCTCGCCGACTCCGGCGGCGCCGACGAGATCGTCGACACGATCCTCGCCAGGGCGGGCGGCCGGGCGATGCCGTGGGCGATGGTGCTCATCGCCTCCCTGATCGGCCTGCCGCTGTTCTTCGAGGTCGGCATCGTGCTGCTGATCCCGGTGGTCCTGCTGGTCGCCAAGCGCGGCAACTACTCCCTGATGCGCATCGGCATCCCGGCGCTCGCGGGCCTGTCCGTGATGCACGGCCTGGTGCCCCCGCACCCCGGCCCGCTGGTCGCGATCGACGCGGTCCACGCCAACCTGGGCGTCACGCTCGCGCTCGGCGTGCTGATCGCGATACCGACGGTGATCGTCGCCGGTCCGCTGTTCTCGAAGGTCGCCGCACGCTGGGTCGACGTCCCGGCTCCGGAGCGCATGATCCCGCAGCGCCCCTCCGAGGAGCTGGAGAGGCGCCCCGGCTTCGGCGCCACGCTCGCCACCATCCTGCTGCCGGTCGTCCTGATGCTGTCCAAGGCACTGGTCGACATCGTGGTCGACGACCCCACGCACACCGTGCAGCGTGTCTTCGACGTCGCCGGCTCCCCGCTGATCGCCCTGCTCACGGCCGTGATCGTCGGTATGTTCACGCTGGGCCGGCCGGCCGGGTTCACCAAGGAGCGGATCTCGCACACGGTCGAGAAGGGACACGCCCCCCACGCGCGCAACCACCACAAACTCGCCCCGGGCGGGCGCGGGAAGAAAAAGAGAGTCTAC
>NZ_JBHYKH010000477.1:1266-7011 GCF_042741275.1 Streptomyces sp. NPDC058964 | reverse complement strand
GCCCTGCAAGGATCCCCAAGCCCACCCTGCCCTCCGAGGGGCACAACCGCCCCGCCGCACCCAAACCCGGCGACCGTGTCGCCGTCATCGCCGCCAGCGGACCGACCGACCAGGAGAACCTGGAGACCGGCCTGGATTCGCTGCGCGGACTCGGCCTCCAGCCCGAGGTCTTCGCCTCCGCGCGAGCGACCGGCGAATACCTCGCCGGAGACGACGCCCTGCGCGCCCGCGACCTGACAGCCGCCCTCACCGACCCGGCGTTCACGGCCGTCTTCTGCGCGAACGGCGGCTACGGCGCCCAGCGCACCCTGGAACTGGTCGACTGGGACGCCATCGGCACGCCCACCCCGCGCACTGTCATCGGATTCTCCGACGTCACGGCCCTGCTGGAAGCAGTGGCGGTGAAGCTGGGCTGGACGGGCCTGTTCGGCCCGATGCCCGCCATCCGCGGCTTCCACCCCGGCCGCGCCGACTTCGACAGGCTCGCCGCACTGCTCACCGACCCGGCGTCCGTCAAGGAGCTGCGCTTCCCCGACTCCCGCCCCTTGGTCGGCGGCACCGCGGAGGGCGTCACACTGGGCGGCACGGTCACCCTGCTCGCCTGCTCCTTGGGCACCGACACCTCGCTGCCCGCGCGCGGCGGCATCGTCCTGCTGGAGGACGTGGACGAGGAGACCTTCCGGCTCGACCGGTTCCTCACCCAGCTGCGCCGCGCCGGATACTTCGACGGCGCGGCGGGCATCGTCTGCGGCACCTTCACCGACTGCGGCACACACGAGCGCGTCGAGGAACTCCTGCACGACCGCCTCGGCGACCTCGGCATCCCGGTCCTTGTCGGCGCGGACATCGGCCACGGTGTGCCACAGCAGACGTTCCCCATCGGCACCCGGGCCAGGCTCGACGCCGACGCGGGCGTACTCACGTTCCTGAATCCCGTACTCACCTGAGCCAGCAGGGAGGACCACCTCGGCGGGAACGCCGCGCGCCTGAGCGCAGACCTCATCGACCGCGTCCAGGCCTCCCGCCCGTCCGCCGTAGGACTCAGCCTGGCCACTAGTAGGACTCCGTTAGGTATGGGGGCGACGTTCGCCGCATCTCCCGGGCCGTCGTCAGCAGCCCCCGCGCTGCTACCCATGGCGCCAGCGGCCGTCTTAGCGGTGCTCCGCACCAACTGACTCTGCGTACCCTGTGCCTCTGTGGAGTCCCACATGATCGGCTGGGCTGCCTGGAATGCGATACCTCCCCCGTTCTGGTCGACCCCCTCCAGGCCCCCGGAGTCACTCCGCTGAAGTGCCAAGCCGGTAGAGTCAACTCCCAGTTTCAACTGGCTCAGCGCCGGGTTCTTGGCAGCCTCCGCCGTGTTCACCACGAGCAGTTCCGAAAAGCCGGCCGCGGTCACCCGCATCTTCAGGTCTACGTCGGGCAGCACGTTGGGGTAGGTGGCCGTGTCACCGTCCAATCTTGGTGCTGGCAGCGCAGTGGGCCATGAGAACGACAGCTTCTTGCCTGCCTGTTCCAGGGTGACCAACGGAACCGTGCCACCACCGGAGAATGAGGTTCCCCCGCCGTGCGGGAGTGGCTGACTAGCTGGTCAGAGCGGGTTGACGTGGTTTCAGGTTCACTTGTTCGGTCGCTGCCTGGTCGGCGTAGTGCTTCTCCTCGTATTCGATCGGGCTGAGGTAGCCGAGCCGTTTCTGGATGCGGCGGGGGTTGTAGAAGCCGTCGATATACTCGAAGAGCGCGAGGTTCGCTTCGGCCCTGGTGGCGAAGAGGCGGCCGCGGATGCACTCGGTCTTGATGACCATCCACAGGTTCTCCGCCAGGGCATTGTCGAACGAGTCGCCGACCGAGCCCATGGATGCCTGGATACCGGCTCTGACCAGGCGCGTTGTGAGCTTCACGGACGTGTACTGACAGCCGTGGTCGGCGTGGTGAACGAGCTCGCCGGGGGCGACTTCGCGGCTGGCCAGGGCATACTCCAGCGAGGTGAGGACCAGGTCAGCGTCCGCGCGGGCGGAGGTCTCCCAGGCCACGACCCGGCGGGAGAACGCGTCACGGATCGCGGACAGCCACAGCGGTCCCTCCCCGGTGGAGATCATGGTCAGGTCGGTGACCCACAGCCGGTTCGGCCCGTTCGCGGTGAAGTCGCGTTGAACCAGGTCAATAGCGCAGGCACGACCTCTTATTCAGGCGCAGAGCCCCACCGTCGCATCGGTGGGGCTCTGTGTTGTGTGCGGGTCAGGCGACCTGGAGCTTGAGCTGGCCGTCGGCAGCGGGCGGAACTGCCCGGTAGTCGGCAGTTTCAGGTTGGGCAGGTCGCCGGCTTTGCTGCTGCTGATGGCATCCGGAACGCGGCTTCCATGTCCTGATGGCTGGCGTACTTCGCGGCCAGGGGGTGCAGGCGGTAGGAGTTGCCCTTGCCTCGGCTGCCGTCCTCGTTCTTCGGGCGCAGGACGATGTTCAGCTCGCACAGGGGGCGATGAGGTTGCCGATGGCCTGCGGGGTGACGCCGTATTCGGTGGCCATGTCCTTCTGCCGTACGGGGAGAGGGCCGCCGAAGAGTGGCTAATCCACTTGCCCCTCGGGCGGCCAGGAACGCCGCAACTACCTGGCCTTTCTCGGACTCGCCGCATGACCTCAGCCATCGATATCCCTTCCTCGTGCGGGCCAGCGGAGCGCTTGATGGATGGGTATCACCCTGTACGCCTTCGGTTCCCACAGCGGGCGGGCCAGCCCGGTCCCATCACTGCGGAAGCAGCGCTCTCTTGTCGTACGGCGAAAAGTAGGGAGAACGACATACGTAAGCCGGAACGCTAAGAATTGGGTAGGTCTGATAGCAATTTGGCCTTGTCCCATGGCTGCGAGGGTTTGCCGTTCGGATCGAGTCCATCGGGCCACCTCGCATGTATCCCAGCACCGATGGGATTCATGTAAGCGAACCCTGTGTCAGCGGCCAGCCGATAGAGGACTTCGGCTCTGTCGTGATCCCCGGCCTCCTCACGCATCCGCGCGAGGTGGACAAAGGCGGCAGGGTTACCCCTGTCAGCCGCCTGCCAGTAGGTAGCTTGGGCTCCATCATGATCCCCGGCCTTATCTTGCAGCTGCGCGATGCAGACCAAGGCACCGGAATCGCCTGCGTCGGCGGCCCGCCGGTAGAAGGCTTTGGCCCCCTCGTCGTCCCAATGCAGCTCCCGCATCCATGCGAATGTGGCCCAAACGTCCCGTCTGCCTGCGTCGGCGGCCCGCTGGGCCAAGCCCTCCGCACCGTCGCGATCCACGGCCTGCACCCGCAATACGGCAAGTGCGACTAGGGCACCAACGTGACCCACGTCGGCGGCCCGCTGGGCAAGGCCCTCCGCGCCGCCGCGGTCACCGGTCCGCTCCCGCAATTCCACCAGGCGAAGCAGAGCGTATGAGCTGCCCCTGTCGGCGGCCCGCATGGCGAGGGCTTCGGCACCATCATGATCTCCAGCCTGCACCCGCATCAGTGCAAGGCCGGCCAGGGCGTCGGAACTGCCTGCCTGCGCAGCCCGCTCGTAGAGAACTTCCGCACCCTCACGGTCGCCGGCCTTCTCCCGCCACCGTGCAAGGCGGACCAGGGCGTCGGAACTGCCTGCCTGCGCGGCCCGCTCGCAGAGAACTTCCGCACCCTCACGGTCGCCCGCCTCCTCCCGCCACCGTGCAAGGCGGACCAGGGCGTCGGAACTGCCTGCCTGCGCAGCCCGCTCGCAGAGAACTTCCGCACCCCACGGTCGCCCGCCTCCTCCCGCCACCGTGCAAGGCGGACCAGAGCATCGGAACTGCCTGCCTGCGCAGCCCGCTCGCAAAGGGCTTCCGCACCCTCACGGTCGCCCGCCTGCACCCGTCTCCGTGCAAGGCGGACCAGAGCATCCGGCTGGCCAGTATCGGTTGCTCGCCAGGCAAGGCGTTCGGCTCCGCTGCGATCCCCGGCTTCATCCACCACCTCCGCGAGGACGGCCAGGGCGGACGGGCTGCCAGCACGGGCGGCCTGACAGCGAAGGTGGTGCGCCCATTGGAAGCGGTATCGGCTGTTGGCCGCGTCGGCGAGGTTGTTGAGGTCATCGGGATGACTGAGGTGGGTGTGGGCGGCATTCCAGAAGGAGGCCGGAGGGCAGAGGGCTCTGCATACGGTGCGCCCGTGTTGTTCGAGGTAATCGGCCAGTCGGAACACTGGGCTCGCGATGAAGGCGAGTGCGGGCGAGGCAGTTGAACTGCTGGGGACTCGGTGCACGGGACGGGGACTGACACGACGCAGAGGTGCCTGCTTGCCATGGACAGGCTTTGCGAGTTCGACGTAGGCCGCCTCTGCCCAATCGTCGGTGAGGTCCGCGTAGTCGCTCTCGCTGAGGTAGTCGATGGCAGCGTCAGTGAGGAACGGCCGCGGCAGGTACAGACCGACACCGAGGCGGCGAGCGTCCATCGCTGCTGCCAGCAGAGCCGCAGCTGCCGGGCTTGCGTGCTGATAGCGGATGAGGAGTTCGGAGGCACCGGCAAGATCTTGTGCGACGCGCCCGTCCGTGCGGGCGCGGGTGAGCGCGTCGGCCAGCAGACCGTCGCCGCCCGCGGCCAAGGCGGCCGCCGCGGCCAAGGCCCGGGCGTCAAAGGAATCCGGGACGGTCACAGTGCGGCCGGACAGCAGTTCCCGCACCCGGCTGTGTGGATCCTCCCGGCCGGAGGCGGGCAGGGCCGCGTACTGAGCGGCGTACTCGGGCCAGAGCGTGCCCAGCACAAGGACCGGCCCGCGCTCCGGGGTGACGAGCAGGTGGTGCACGGCCGCCGCGATCCGCTCACCCGCCGCCCGATCGCCGAGGTAGTGCTGGGCCTCGTTCAGCCACACCACCGTGCGCGGCCCGACACGGTGCAGATCCTCCAGGGCAGCCTCCGCCCGGGTCGGGTCGAAGGGATGCCACAACCGCCAACCCCGCTCCGCAAGTGGCTGCACGGCCTCCCAGCACGCCCGGGTCTT
This sequence comes from Streptomyces sp. NPDC058964, assembly GCF_042741275.1. Lineage (NCBI taxonomy): Bacteria > Bacillati > Actinomycetota > Actinomycetes > Kitasatosporales > Streptomycetaceae > Streptomyces > Streptomyces sp. NPDC058964. The sequence continues at coordinate 2,024 of NZ_JBHYKH010000477.1, read as the reverse complement.
CCCGGTCGACGACGTACCCACCAGGACCAGCATCCGGCTGCGACCCTCAATCGCATCAGCCACCGCCTCGGCAAGGACCTCGTCGTGCGCCCGCGACACATAGCCGGGCAGCACTCGCCGCACCGCCGTCCCAGCGCCCTGTGCGGTGGAGTCGGTGCCGGCGGGGTGGACCTCCAGGTCGTGCGGCTCCCACTCCCCGATCAACCTGCCGGGCTCCAGCCGCTCACCGGCCTGGTCCCCGGCCGCATCCCGCTGCAGCGCCAATAGCTCCTCGACCGGCAGCTTCAACGCACGGGCCAGCGCCGCCACGGTCTGCGCCGAGGGCACCGGCCCGTCGGTCTGGAAGGCCTCCGACACCGTCGTACGCCCCAACCCCGCCCGCGCGGCCAGATCCGTCTTGTTCAGCCGCATCCGGGCCCGCCCGCCATCCAGCTGCCTGCGCAGTTCGGTGAGTGCCGGATAGTGGCTGATCTGCTCGTCGCGCACGTGCTCGCCCCCGGGCCGTGATGTGTTGCCGGTATTCATCTTCCTCCGGGCGAACCCCGGCGAACACGGAATCCACGACCTTCGGCCACGTCAACACCCCACCGTGTAAAGGGAGTCTGCCGTGACCGTCGCCGTCGTCCTCCTCGCCACCGCACTCGTGATCGTCGTCGCACTGCTGGCTGCCGTGGCAGCCGGGCATCGCGCCCCGCAGGGCCCGGCGAACAAGCCCCCCCCCCTCACCCCCCCCCCCCACACCCTGGGCCCCCGGGCGA
>NZ_JBHYKH010000477.1:0-1256 GCF_042741275.1 Streptomyces sp. NPDC058964 | reverse complement strand
CCCCGCACTCGTGATCGTGGTCGCAGTGGTGGCTGCCGTCCATGGGGGCATGCTCGCCCGCAGGCACGGAGCTACCTACCCCACCGCATTCACCCGCGCCGCCATCACCTTCGCCGCCGTGACCTACGTGTTCCTGGCGCTTGTCAGGACTCCGTACGCCGTGTGCCTCCCGTCAGGGCCGTGCTCAGGGCGCTGCGCCGTCGGATGCCCAACTTGCGGTAGCTGTGCGTCAGATGGGTCTCCACGGTGCGGCGGGCCAGGTGCAGCAGATCCGCGATCTCCGCGTTGGTGCGTCCTTCCGCGGCCAGTTCGGCGATCCGGCGCTCGCTGTCGGTGAGCGAGGCGGCACCGATCCGCGTCGTCGGACGGCGCGCGCCGCTCGCCCGCAGTGTCTGTTCCGCCTGGTCCCGCAGCCGTACCGCGCCCAGGCGTTCGGCGAGCCCGGCCGCCTCCCGCAGGATGCCGCGGGCGCGGGACGACTCGCCCGAGGCGGTCAACTGGCGGCCCACGGCCAGCAGCGCCGCCACGAGCTCCAGTCCTGCCGGGCCGCCACGCAGCAGCCGCACGGCCTCCTCGGCCAAGTCCAGACCCCGGCGTCCTCCAGTCGCGGTGCCGAGGACCCGCAGTGCCCGGCCGACCGTGCGGGGTGTGTTCCACGCGCGGGCCAGGCGCAGCTCCTCCTCCGCCAGGGCGATCGCCTCCCGCGGCATCCCCAGGGTCAGATGGCACTCGGCGGCGGCAGTGCGCCAGGGGGTGACGACCGGGCTGAACACCTCCCGGGCCGACTGGCGGCGCCCGCACTCCAGGAAGTCGTGCAGGGCTCCCGGCAGGTCACCGTTCGCGGCGCGCAGGCGTCCGCGCGCGTACAGGAACCGGTTCAGCTCCCAGGACTCCGGCGCTGTCCGCAGGTCGAAGGCTCCGGCAAGACGTTCGGCGTCGTTGACGCGGCCTGTCTCCACGAGTGCCGTCAACGCGTGGGCATGGGCGTTCCTCGGGGTCGCGGTGGCGGGCAGCGGGTCGGCCAGAAGGCGCGTGAAGTCACCTCGTGCCGCGATGATGTCCAGACGGGTGTCGAGGAGCGCCTCCTGCATGGGGTGCAGTACGTCGGGGCGCTGCCCGGCCAGGCCGCGCTCCACCAGCCTGTCGGCTTCGTCGAGTTCGTCGGCCCACTGGGCGACTGCGGCGGCCGTCCCCAGCAGGTACGGCTCGGACAGCGGGTCGGCCGGCTCCGCCAGCAGACCCCGCAGGTGTAGCAT
>NZ_JBHYKH010000476.1:3666-7017 GCF_042741275.1 Streptomyces sp. NPDC058964 | reverse complement strand
CACGGAGGACGCGCAGCGGCGGGCGCTGGAAACGGAGGAGCACGCCCTGCGGACGCGGGCCCACTGGCTCGATCTCAAGGAACAGCGCCTGAACGGGATCGCCGCCGAACTCGCCGCGAACCTCACCGACGGTGAACCGTGCGCCGTCTGCGGGGCCACCGAACACCCCGCGCCCGCCCGTAAGGTCGCCGGACACGTCGGCCGGGAGGCGGAGGAGCGTGCCCTGGCCGCCTCCCGGCACGCCGACGAACAGCGCGCCGAGGCCCAACGGCGTCTGGGCGTCGTACGGGAGGCCCTGGCCGCGGCCACCGCCGAGGCGGGCGACGCGCCCACGGCACGGCTCGCCGCCGAGACCGACGAGTTGGAGCGGGAGTACACACGGGCCCGCCGGGACGCCTCCGGGCTGCACGCCGCCCACGAGGAACTGCGAACGGCCGAGCGCGAGCGGGAGCGGCGCCTGGCCGATCGCGGACAGGCCGAGGTCAGAACCGCTTCCCGGATCGCCCGGCGGGACACCCTGGAGCGCGAGCGAGCCGCCCTGGAGGAGGAGCTGGCCCAGGCCCGCGGCACCGCCGGCAGCGTGTCCGCTCGGGCCGCGCAGCTGGAACGGCAGGTCGCGCTGCTGACCGACGCGGCCGACACCACGCGGGCCGCCGAGGACGCGGCACAGCGGCTCAAGGAGGCCGACGCCCGCCTCGCCGACGCCGCCTACCGGGCCGGTTTCGAGACCCCGCGGGCCGCGGCCGCCGCGCTCCTCGACGACGCGGCTCACCGCGAGCTCCAGCGACGCCTGGACGCCTGGCAGTCCGAGGAAGCCGCCGTACGGGCCGTCCTCACGGAGGCCGACACCGCGGCCGCCGCCCAGCGGCCGCCCGCCGATCGCGACGCGGCGGAGCGGAACGCGGCCTCGGCCGCCCAGCGGCTGCGCGACGCGGCCTCCGCGCGCGACTGGGCCGCCCGCTGCTGCGCCGAACTCGACCGGCTCTCCGCCCGGGCGGCCGACGGAGTGCGACGGCTGGCGCCGCTGCGCGAGGAGTACGACCGCGTGGCACGCCTGGCCGCCCTCACGGCCGGCACCTCGGCGGACAACGAACGCAGGATGCGCCTCGAGTCGTACGTCCTCGCGGCCCGACTGGAGCAGGTGGCCGCCGCGGCGACCGTACGGCTGCGGCGCATGTCCTCCGGCCGCTACACCCTGGTGCACTCGGACGACCGCAGCGGCCGCGGCCGCAGCGGGCTCGGGCTGCACGTCGTCGACGCCTGGACCGGACGCGAACGGGACACGGCGACGCTGTCGGGCGGGGAGACGTTCTTCGCGTCCCTCGCGCTCGCCCTCGGTCTCGCGGACGTCGTGACGGACGAGGCGGGCGGGGTCCGCCTCGACACCCTCTTCATCGACGAGGGCTTCGGCAGCCTCGACGACCAGACCCTGGACGAGGTCCTGGACGTGCTCGACTCACTGCGGGAACGTGACCGCAGCGTCGGCATCGTCAGCCACGTCGCCGATCTGCGGCGGCGGATCCACGCCCAGCTGGAGGTCGTCAAGGGAAGGTCGGGATCGGTGCTGCGGCAGCGGGGCACCGGCTGACGTCAGTGCCCCAGCGGACGCCGGGGCAGCGGCGACGAGTACACGACGCTCGTGGTCACCGACCCCAGCGCGCCGATCTTCCCCGAGATCTCCTCCAGATGGGACATGGAGCGCGCGGCGACCTTGATGACGAAGCAGTCGTCGCCCGTCACGTGGTGCGCCTCCAGGATCTCGGGTGTCGCGGCCACCAGGTCGTGGAACGGCTTGTAGTTGCCGTTCGGGTACCGCAGCCGCACGAACGCCAGGATCGTCAGGCCGAGGCGCTCAGGATCGACGACCGCCGTGTAGCCCTGGATGACTCCGGCCTCCTCCAGCCGCCGGACGCGCTCGGTGACCGCGCTGGCGGACATCGAGACGGCGCGGGCGAGCTCCGCGAAGCTGGCGCGGCCCTCACGCTGCAGGACCTCGAGAATGCGCCAGTCGGTGGCGTCCGGGGAATAAGCGGTCATCAGGGAGAAATAGCAGGGGAATCCGCGGCGGATCAAGAGGGATGCCGGTGATCCCTCCTTCAGGAAGCGGTTCGGTGGCCATAGATTCGCCGTCATGATCACCAACACCGAGAACCCCGTCCTGCGAGTCGCCCCCGCCGCCCCCGCCGAGGCCGCCGCCCACTTCCGGGCGAGCCTCGTCTTCCACGCCGACGTCTCCGACGTGGCCGCCGCGCTCGCGGCCGACGGCGACCCCGGCTTCGTCGTCCTGGACTCCCGTTCCACCGAGTCCTGGGACCAGGGCCACATACCCGGCGCGGTGCACCTGCCGACCGCACTCATCCCCGAGCAGGCCGAGCAGCTCCTCGACAAGTCCGTACCGGTGGTCACGTACTGCTGGGGCCCCGGCTGCAACGGCGCCACCCGCGCGGCCCTCGCCCTTGCCGAACTCGGCTACCGGGTCAAGGAGATGCTCGGTGGATTCGAGTACTGGGCGCGCGAGGGCTTCGAGTACGAGACCTGGCAGGGCCGCGAGCGCCGCCCCGCCGACCCGCTGACCGCCCCGGTGGAGGGCGACTGCGGCTGCTGACCGCGGCCTCCGGCCGCCGTGGGGGGCGCACAGGTGAACCGTGCACCCGCGCGGTAGCTGCCCGTGTAGGTTCTGCCCATGGCGCGATACGCGGATCCAGGCGCGGTGGAGTGGGTGGAGTCGGGCGGCGGCCCGCTGGTGGTCGTCCCGGAGACGGTCCTGCCGTTCTGGGCGGGGGCCGACGGCGAGGACATGGACACGGACTACGACCGCGCGTGCGAGGTCGAAGGGTACGTGGGACTGCTCCCGGTGGGCGACAGCGCGGCCCTGGTGCTCGGCGACGAACCGGCCTCCACCTGTTTCCTGCCCGACCACGGCACCTTCGTGCGGTGGAGCGCCGCGAACTCCGAGGACGAGCTGCTGGCCGGTGTCCCCGCCGCTCTCGACGCGGCCGTGTGGGAGGACGAGGTCAGCTGGGACGTGCCCGGTCCCGTCCTCCTGTTCGACTCGGCCTGGTCCGGCAACGACACCGCACACGAGGAGCACCTGAGGGTGCCGCTGGAACCGGGCCGGTACGCGGTGCGGGCCGCCTACGCCAAGCCTGGACCCGAGACCTGGGTCGGACTCGTACAGCTGCGGCGGCTCCCGCGCTGAGGCGCCGAGCGGGGGGCGGCGCCCCCCCCCCGGCCGGCGGGGGGGGGGGGTGGTGGGGGGGTGTGGTGGGGTGGGGGCGGGGTCCCCCCGGCGGGGTTGGCCGGGGGCCCCCCCGCCGCCGGGGTGGGAGGCGGTGCCGGGTATCACCGCTG
>NZ_JBHYKH010000476.1:0-3656 GCF_042741275.1 Streptomyces sp. NPDC058964 | reverse complement strand
GCAACGCGTGCACCGGTACCGCGGGCCTAACTCTTACTGGGCGGGCGGACCCGGCGGTCCGCCCCCGACGCCCCCCCAGGGCCCCAGGGCGTTGGGGGGTGGGGCGCCGTCGCCCCGGAGCGGAACCGGGCGCGACGACCGGTCAGAGCGCGGACAGCTCGTCCACCAGGTCGTCCAGGCCCAGCGAACCCTGCGAAAGAGCCGCCATGTGCCAGGCCTTCAGATCGAAGGCGTCGCCGTGCCGCTTGCGCGCGTTCTCCCGGCCCAGCAGCCAGGCCCGTTCGCCGAGCTTGTAGCCGATCGCCTGGCCCGGGATGGTGAGATAGCGGGTGAGCTCGCTCTCCACGAAGTCCGCCGGGCGGCTGCTGTGCGCACCGAAGAACTCCTCGGCCAGCTCCGGCGTCCAGCGCTCACCCGGGCGGAACGGGGAGTCCGCCGGGATCTCCAGCTCCAGGTGCATGCCGATGTCGACGATCACCCGGGCCGCGCGCATCATCTGCGCGTCGAGGTAGCCGAGACGGTGCTCGGGGTCCGTGAGATAGCCGAGCTCGTCCATCAGACGCTCCGCGTACAGCGCCCAGCCCTCCGCGTTGGCGCTGACCCCGCCGATCGTGGCCTGGTAGCGGGAGAGGTCCTTGGCCACGTGCGCCCACTGAGCGAGCTGGAGGTGGTGACCGGGCACGCCCTCGTGGTACCAGGTCGACACCAGGTCGTACGCGGGGAACCGGGTCTGGCCCATCGTCGGCAGCCAGGTGCGGCCGGGGCGGGAGAAGTCCTCGGACGGGGCGGTGTAGTACGGGGCCGCCGCGCCCCCGGGCGGCGCGATGCAGGCCTCCACCTTCCGCACCCGCTCGGCGAGTTCGAAGTGCGTGCCGTCGAGGTCCGCGATCGCCCGGTCCATCAGGCCCTGCAGCCATTCGCGGACCTCGTCGACGCCTTCGATGTGCGCGCCGTGCTCGTCGAGGTGCGCGAGCGCCACCCACGGCGTCCCGGCGCCCGGCAGGATCTTCTCGGCCTCCTGCTTCATCTCGCCGAGGATGCGGTGGAACTCCGACCAGCCGTACGCGTACGCCTCGTCGAGGTCCAGGTCTGTGCCGTTGAAGTAGCGCGACCAGCGTGCGTAGCGCTCGCGGCCCACCGTGTTCGGAGTGCCCTCGATCGCGGGGGCGTAGACGTCCCGCATCCAGTCCCGCAGCTCCACGACGGCCGTGGTCGCTCCGCGCGCGGCCTCGTCCAGTTCGGCGCGCAGCGCCTCGGGCCCGGCCGAGGCGAAGTCCTCGAACCAGCCGCGGCCCTTGCCGTCGGTGTCCGACCACTCGGTGAGCTGGTCGATGAAGGTGGCGGTCGGGCGCGGAGCCGCGTACAGCTTCCGTTCCAGACCGAGCGCCAGCGACTCGCGGTAGCCGGCCAGCGCGGCCGGCACCGCGCGCAGCCGTTCGGCGATCGCCGTCCAGTCCTCGTCCGTCTGCGCCGGCATCACGGTGAACACGTCACGCACCGCGTGTCCGGGCGTGTGCAGGTTGCCGACCGCGCGCAGGCCCTCCTCGGCCTCGTGCACCGCGAGCTCGGCGGTGAGCCGCTCGCGCAGCAGACGCCCGCAGCGGCGCTCCACGTCGCCGTCGGCCCCGGGCCGGCGCTCGGCCTCGTCGAGCTTCGCGAGCGTGGTCCGGGCCAGCTGTGCCAGGGCTTCCTGACCGGCCGGCGAGAAGTCCGGCAGCCTGCTCGAACTCTCCTTGACGCCGAGGTAGGTACCGGTGACCGGGTCTAGGGCGACGAGTTCGTCGACATAGGCGTCGGCGACCTCACGGGGCAGCGGGCTCTTGGTGTCAGACATGCCGCCCATCCTCGTACGGCGGCGATGTCCACGTCACCCGTGCGCCGTCGATTCAGCTGTGGGCGTGGCCGGGGGAAGCAGGGGGCCGCACTCCCACTGCTGGAAGATCAACCGGGTCTCCACGCGGGCCACTTCGCGCTGCGAGGTGAACTCGTCGAGTACCAGTCGCTGCAGGTCCGCCATGTCCGCCACGGCCACGTGGACCAGGTAGTCGTCGGGTCCGGTCAGGTGGAACACCGTCCGTGACTCCGGTAGCGCGCGGATCCGCTCCACGAACGGTCCCACCAGCTCCCGCCGGTGCGGTCGCACCTGCACCGACAGCAGCGCCTCCAGCCCGCGCCCCAGTTTGGCCGGATCGAGCCGCAGCTGATGCCCGAGGATCACGCCCGAGCGGCGCAACCGGGCCACCCGGTCCAGACACGTCGACGGAGCGACGCCCACCAGGGCGGCGAGATCGCGATAAGTGGTCCGGGCGTCGTTCTGCAGCAGCCTCAGCAGATGCAGATCCACCGGATCCAGTACGACAGATTCGGCCATTGGTCGAACGTAGCACGGTGTTCGATTCTTGTGACCCGTTCGGTGTTCACCCTTCCGCCCATGGACTCAGCGAGCACTCGCGGACACGAGCTCCGCGCATTCGGCGACCCCCGCACCGCACCCCGAGCACTGGCGACCGAGGCCGTGCACGCCGGCCGTGACGACCTCGCCCGGCAGGGCCTGCACGCCCCGCCGATCGACCTGTCCACCACCTATCCGTCGTACGACAGCCGGGGCGAGGCCGCCCGCATCGACGCCTTCGCCGCCAGCGGTGCCGAGCCGGAGGGGCCTCCGGTGTACGGCCGGCTGGGCAACCCGACCGTGGCCCGCTTCGAGACCGCCCTGGCCCGGCTGGAGGGCACCGAGTCCGCGGTCGCTTTCGCCAGCGGCATGGCCGCGCTGAGCGCCGTCCTCCTGGCACGCGCCGCGACGGGCCTGCGGCACGTGGTGGCCGTACGCCCCCTGTACGGCTGCAGTGACCATCTGCTCACCGCCGGGCTGCTCGGCACGGAGGTGACCTGGACCGACCCGGCAGGCATCACGGACGCGCTGCGCCCGGACACGGGGCTGGTGATGGTCGAGTCGCCGGCCAATCCGACGCTGGCCGAACTCGATCTGCGGGCCGTCGCCCACGCCTGCGGCTCCGTGCCGCTGCTCGCCGACAACACCTTTGCCACGCCCGTGCTCCAGCGCCCGGCCGAACAGGGTGCCCGTCTCGTGCTGCACAGCGCCACGAAGTACCTCGGCGGGCACGGCGACGTGCTCGCGGGAGTCGTGGCCTGTGACGAGGAGCTCGCACGTCAGCTGCGGCAGATACGGTTCGCCACGGGTGGCGTGCTGCATCCGCTGGCCGGCTATCTGCTGCTGAGGGGACTGTCCACGCTGCCGGTGCGGGTACGGGCCGCCTCCGCGAGCGCCGCCGAGCTGGCCCGTCGCCTCGCCGCAGACCCGCGAATCGCCCGCGTCCACTATCCGCGGATCGGCGGCGCGATGATCGCCTTCGAGGTCCACGGGGACCCGCACGAGGTCATCTCCCGGGTCCGGCTGATCACCCCGGCCGTGAGCCTCGGCAGTGTCGACACCCTGAACCAGCACCCGGCGTCCATCAGCCACCGGATCGTGGACGCGGACGACCGGCGCGGTGCGGGCGTGGGTGACCGGCTGCTGCGCATGTCGGTGGGGCTGGAGGACGTGGAGGATCTGTGGGCGGATCTGGACGCCGCGCTGGGCGAGGGCGCCGCGGCGTCGACGCCCGTGGGCGTCGGGGAGGCCGTGGGGGTCGGGG
>NZ_JBHYKH010000475.1:0-7032 GCF_042741275.1 Streptomyces sp. NPDC058964 | reverse complement strand
GCGTCGGCGGCGTCCGGGTCGCCCACCTTGCGGACCGTGCCGTCGGGGCCCGCGACGCGGGTCAGCCGCAGCCTGTTCTCGGTGAGCGTACCGGTCTTGTCGAAGCAGATGGTGTCCATGCGGCCCAGCGCCTCCAGGGTGCGCGTGGTGCGTACGAGGACGCCGTGCCGGCTGAGCCTGCGGGCCGCCGCGAGCTGCGCCACCGTCGCCACCAGCGGCAGCCCCTCGGGCACGGCGGCCACCGCCACCGACACTCCGCCGGAGACGGCCTGCCGGATCGGCGTCCCGCGCAGCAGCGAGAGGCCGGTCACCGCGGCGCCGCCCGCCAGCGTCAGCGGCAGCGCCTTGCGGGTCAGCTCCTGGAGCCGGGCCTGCACACCGGCCGCCGACGGCGTGCGCGCGGCCAGCGAGACCGCCCGGGCGGCCTCGGTGTGCTCGCCGGTGTCCACGACGACGGCCTGGGCGCGTCCGGCGACCACGGTCGTGCCCTCGCAGACCATGCAGTGCCGCTCGGCGACGGGCGCGTTCGTCACCGGGTCCACGCACTTGTCCACCGGCAGGGACTCGCCGGTGAGCGCGGACTCGGTGGCCCCCCCGCCCACCCCCACCACCACCCCCCCCGCGGCCCGCCCCCCCCCCCCCAACCTTGCCGTGCGACGGGCCCTACTGCAGGGCGATGTTGCCGAGGATCGCCTCGGCGTCCGCCTCCGCCACAGCGTCGGTGACGGCCTCCGGCTCGCTGTTCGGCACGTTCTTGTTGTTGCTGGCCACGGCAGTGCCTCCTTCTCGATTACCCGCAATCGAGGTTCGCCAGCGGCCATCGGAGAATCAAGGCAACTCCCCCGCATTCCAACCGGATTCAAGACGCAATCCAGAATCCGGGCCCCGGTCCAGCACGACTCGGCCCGAATTCGAGCAAGCCTGCACAGCCTGTTTGGCAAATAGTTGCCATTCCGGCCCGACGAAGGAGCAGGACATGTCCTCCCCCCATGACGTGAGGCGCGTGCTGCGCCGAGCACGGCTGCGTGCCGTCGGCGCGGTCGCCGCCAGGATCATGCGGGACGCCCCGGTCCCCGCTCCGCGCGCGACCGCGCGGCTCACGCCCTTCGCGGGCCGTCCCTGAGCCGACCGCCGGCCGGCCCGCGGCCCGCCCGTCCCGGCGGCCGTGCCGCGGCGGTCCTCACGCGGCTCTCGTACGTTCTTCGAGCGGTTCTCCAGCGGATCCCGGCAGGATCTCAAACTGCCCGACCCCTGCCCGGGGGCCGGTTCCCGCTCTTCCCGCTTCCAGGGGGTCGATGATGAGGCCGTGGGTCAGCGCGCCTTCCGCAGCCGGTACGCCGACGGTGTCCTCCGGCGACGAGGAGACCCAGCGGCTCACCGCGTCCCAGCCCGCCGATCCGGCCCAGGAGGCCCAGTCCGACGACGACATCGGCTGGCCGAAGCAGTAGGGGCATCTCAGTCAGAAAAACGATTCTGCAAGGGTTGGCGAGGCGACGGGTCGACGGGCCGGTCACCGCCGCCCCGAGGGCGCCTGTGTCCTGTCGCCGAAGACGATGAGCCGTTCGGGCCCGACGGTGACGGACAGGGCGGCCGCAGCCGTAAGCCGGCCCGCCGCACCTGCCTCACCGACCGGGGCCACCCGGTGGCCCCGGTACCGGTCCCCACCAGCACCCCGGACGAGGCCCCGACCGAGACGACACCCCGGCCCCGCTCGGCCCTCGGGGCGCCCCGCACCCCTTTCCGAGGCCCTCAGGCCGCGGTCAGGTACTGGCGCACCATCAGCCGCGGTACCGGCCTTCCCGCAGCGGCCCGGGGAAGGGTCTCCAGCGCCTCGAGGCGCCGGATCTGCTCGCCGGGCCCGAGCCGGGCGTTGGCGCGCCCGGCGATGGCGTCGAGGACGCCCGGCAGGCCGCGGACCGCCTCCCGCAGCACGACCCCGGCCCACACCGACGAGCCGGTCACGGGATCGGGGACCTCCGCCACGGCGCAGTCCGCCACCCTGGGGTCCCGGCGCAGCACCCGCTCCACCACTCCGGGCGCGACGACGGCGTCGCCGCAGGCGAAGGGGGAGCCGGACCGGCGTACCAGGTGCAGCTGGTCGTCCAGGTCGAGGTAGCCCACGTCCCCCGTGGCCAGCCAGCCGTCGGCGCGGCCCGACGGCACCTGCGGGCCGCGGATCTCCACCTCGCCGTCGGACCACACCGGCACGGGCTCCCGGGTGACGGGGTCGACGACACGGCACTCGGTACCCGGCAACGGCACGCCGACCGCGCCCCGTTCGGGGCGCGCCCCGGGCGCCTGGGCGTGGGAGAGCGCGCCCAGCGCGCCGAGCCCGCCCACTCCGTAGCCCTGGAGCACGGGCACGCGCAGGGTGTCCCCCAGACGGCGTGCGACGAACGGCTCGAGGGCGACGCCGCCGGAGTGCACGGCGCGCAGATGCCCGCCGGGCAGGGCCGTACGGTGACCGGCGAGACGCTCGTCGTCGGCGAGACGGGTGAGCCGGGTCGACAGGCCGTAGTAGTGGGTGGCGCGCCGGCTGCGGCTCACGGTCATCCCCGCGCACGGGTCCGTGTCGTTCACCAGGACCTGCTCGGCCCCCGCGTGCACGGCCGCGCCGAGCAGGGCCGGGTGGTAGGCCGGCATCTGGTTGACGACGACGCTCGCCGGGTCGAGGTGGTGGGCGACGGCGATCTGCGCGGCGTTGGCGAGCAGGTTGCGATGGGTCAGTCGCAACTCACGGAGCCCCGCGGTGGGATGCGGCACGAGTTGTACACAGGCCACCGCGTCGATGTCGTCGACCGGTGTGTCGAACGGCGTACCGGGCACCTCGCGCAGGGCGTCCGCCAGCGACAGGACGGCCACGCGACCGGCCACGGAGCCGGGACCGGAAACGGGGCCGCCCACGGCATCGTTGTCGGCACCGGCACCGGCCCCCGCGTCGGTGACGACGATCGTGTGCAGGCGGGGCAGCGGCTCCCCTTCCGCGACGAGCCGCCCGGCCAGGGCGCCGGGCACGAAGGCGATCTCGGCACCCGTCGCCGAACACAGCTCGCGGGCGGCCGCGGATCCCGCCGCGGGGTCGAGCAGCGCCAGCGGACGCCCACTGCGGACCGCGCCGAAGTACAGCGCGGGAAAGGCGGCGTCCAGGGCACAGGCCACCGCGACGGCGGCGTCCGCCCGCGGCAGGGCGCGGTGGACCCAGTGGGCCACGCGGTCGGCCTCGCGGTCGAGCGTCTCGAAGGTCGCGGTGCTCCCCTCGGTCGTGACGGCCGGGGGGGGGGGGGGGCGCCCCGCGCGGGGCTGGGTCCGCGCGCGGCCGCGATGTGGCAGCGCGGGCACCGCATCGCGCAGGCGGGTGGCGCACGCCTGCTGGTGGACCTGGCCGAGTTGATCCGGCCGCAGGTCATGGCGGAGGCGCCCGGCCTGCCGGCGGAGCTGGCCGAACTGACGGCGCGTGAGCTGGAGGTGGCCCGGCTGGTGGCGGAGGGCCTGAGCAACCAGGACATCGCCGCGCGGCTCCATCTCAGCCGGCGCACGGTCGAGACACATCTGTCCTCGGTCTACCGCAAGGCATCCGTGTCGTCCCGTTCGGCCCTGGCCGGCCTCATGACACGTATCGGGTTGGGTACCGGACCGTGACGGGCCGGAGGGCGGCGCTCCCCCTCGTCCGGCGCGGCGGGCAGTGGTCACGTGCCGAGGCACGGAGAACTACGTAGGCCGTTACGTGTTTCCACCGAGGCCGCCCGTCCGGCGGACGTCTACGTTCGAGGGGTCGGACGAAGTGAGCTGCTGCGAGGGGACCGCGTGAAGCGCAACACCGTTGGCGGGCGGACGAGTTGGGTGACCCTCCTGTTGGCGGGAAGTGTGCTGGCCGGTTGCGCGGGGGGCTCGGACGGCTCGGGGAAGGGGGAGGGCGACGGGCCCGCCCGGCCGTCCGGGGCGCCCTCGCACAGTGCCGCACCGGGGAACGGGGCGAGTGCTTCGAGCCGACCGGGCCCCGCCGCGGCCGTCACTCCCGACGCCGCGCTGGTGCCCAGAACCTCGGCGGACGGGCGCACGCTGGCGGACTCCGCCGTGCTCGCACCGGGCGACTGGGGCCGGGGTTTCGTCGCGCAGAGCCCGGCCGCGAGCACTCCGGGAACCTGGGCGGTACTGGACGGGAACTGCCGCTGGGAACGGCAGAAGCTCCCCCGTAAAGTCCTGGCCAGCGTCTCCCGGTACAGCCGGCTGCCCGGTGGCGGAGGCAAGGGCACCGTCAAGGTGACGGCCGCGGCCACCGTGCACGCCTCCGTCCTCGGTGCCGACCAGCAGATGAGCACCACCCTGGAGGAGGTTCTGCGCTGCCCCGAGCAGCAGCCCCGCAGCGACGAGCGCATCACGGGCCTGATGTCACTGGGCACGCCCTTCGGCGCCCGCGGGCAGCAGTACGCCGACGACTACGTGATCGAGGACGGCGCGTACGTCCGGAAGAGCGGCGGCACCCAGCCGTACAGATGGATGGTCGCGCGGCTCGGCACGGTCGTCGTGGCCGTCTCCGTGACCGGCGCCAAGGGGTACTCCGAGCAGGAGCTCCAACAACTCGGGACCGATGCCCTGGCGAAGATGCTGGGACGCGTCCAGCGGCGGCTGGAGGGGAAGTGATGGAACCGCTGCGCACGTCCGATCCGTCCAGGCTGGCGGACTACCGGCTGCTCGGGCGGCTGGGAGCCGGTGGCATGGGCGTGGTGTACCTGGGCCGGTCCGCCGCCGGGTCCCTGGTGGCCCTGAAGGTGATCCGGGCCGAGTACGCCGAGGACGCCGACTTCCGGGAGCGGTTCCGGCGCGAGGCCGACACGGCCCGCCGGGTGACCAGCCCGTGGGTGGCCTCCCTCGTGGGTGCCGACACCGAGGCGGCGGCACCCTGGCTGGCCACCGCATTCGTGCCGGGCCCCTCGCTCGGTGAGGCCGTCGCGGCACACGGTCCCTTGCCCGTGCCGAGCCTGCGGGTGCTGGGCGCCCGGCTCGCACGGGCCCTGCACGAGATCCACGCGGTCGGTCTCGTGCACCGGGACGTCAAGCCGGGCAATGTGCTGCTCGCACTCGACGGGCCCCGGCTCATCGACTTCGGTGTGGCCCGGGACCCGGAGGACACCGCGCTCACGTCGACGGGCATCGTGGTCGGCACTCCCGGCTTCCTGTCGCCCGAACAGGCCCAGGGCGGACGGGATTTGGGTCCGGCCGGCGACATCTTCTCGCTCGGCTGCGTACTGGCCTACGCGGCCACCGGCCGCCCTCCGTTCGGCACCGGCGCTCTCGACGCGCTGCTGTTCCGCACCGTGCACGACGCCCCGGACCTGGAAGGTGTTCCGGAGGACCTCGCCGACGTGGTGAGCCGCTGTCTGGAGAAGGACCCGGGCGAACGGCCCACCGCGGAGGAACTGACGCGGGCGCTTGCGGTCGCCGCCCGCGGCCCGGACGCCGCGTCTTGCGACCCCAGAGAGTTGCTGCGGGCACGCCGCCGCCCCGCGGAGGACGCCGACCCGGCCGCGGCGACCCCCGGGGGGGGGGCCGAGAGGCCGCCCCAAAAGCGGGGGGCCCGCGCCGAGACCCGCAGGGTGCCCCAGCCGCTTGTGCCGGAGTGTGCCGAGCGGTCGGCCGCAGGGCTCGCCCTGCCCGGCATCGACGACACCGAGGTCGGCGCGGCCGCGAACACCACCACGGCCCTGGACGGGCCGGCCGGGCGGACGGGCGACCGCGCCGTCGGCAGACGTCGGTTCCTCCTGCTGGCCGGTGGCGCGACGGTCGCCGCGGCCGGAGGCGGACTGGCGGCCTGGGCCGCGCATTCCGGTCGCGGCAAGGGTTCGGGCTCGGGCGCGGCGGGATCGCGGCCGGTGCACACGATCGGGCTGCACGCCGACCTGACCGGCGATCAGAAGGCGGTCGGCCGCGCTCAGGAGAGGGGGCTGCGGCTCGCGGTCGAGGAGTTCAACGCCCGTGCGGACAGGCCCTTCACGCTCGCCGTGAAGACCGCGGACGACGGAGGTGATCCGGCCAAGGCCCAGGCCGCTGCCGGGCGTCTGGTCGCGGACCGCTCCGTCCTGGCCGTCATCGGCCCCACCACGGACGCCACCGCCCAGGCCGCGCTCGCCCCGTACGACGCCGCCCTGCTTCCCGTCATCGCGGTGTCGCCCGGCGCCACCCTGCTGACGGTGCAGGGGAGCCGGACCATCCTCCAGGCCCGCCCGATGGACGCGATCCTGCCCTTCTATCTCAGTGCCTATCTGCGCGGCACCGCGAAGTCTCGCACGATCGGCATCGTCGACGACCGGGCGGCGGACGCCTATGCCTGGGCGATCAGCAGCACGCTGAGCAAGATCCTGCGGGACGCGGGACAGCCGGCCGTTCCGAAGGTGGTCAGCGCCCTGCGGACGGACTTCGGGCCGACGCTCGACGCCCTCCTCCACGGCGGCGCGGACTCCGTGGTGTTCGCCGGCTACCACGAGCGGGCCGCCCTGCTCGCGCGGGAACTGAAGACCCGCGGCTTCCCCGGGGCCCGGGCAGCCGCGCAGGGAGTGCTCGACGCCCGCTTCCAGTCGGCCGCCGGGGACGCGGCCGAGGGCTGGGTGGTCGTCGCCCCCGTCATGGACGCCTCCGTCGCCCCGCAGGCCAGGGCATTCGCGGCCGCGTACCGCAGGCGTTTCCGTACCGAGCCCGCGCGGTACGCGGTCGAGGCGTACGACGTGGCGGGCATGGTCATCAGGACCCTGGGCGCCCTGCGCGCCGAGGACGTCACCCGCGCGAACCTGACGACGGCGCTGCGCAGGGCCACCTACAAGGGCATCACGAAGAACTTCGCGTTCAAGAAGGAGACCGGTTCGCTGGTCATCGACGGTGGCGGGGTCTACCTGTGGCAGGTCTCCGGCGGCCGGTTCGCCTACCAGGGTGTGGCGCCGTTCCAGGTGTCCGCCTGATGGTGCGTTGATGGAGCCGTTGCGCGGCGCCGACCCGGCCGGGATCGCGGGCTACCGGCTGGTGCGCCGGCTGGGCGCCGGC
>NZ_JBHYKH010000474.1:0-7073 GCF_042741275.1 Streptomyces sp. NPDC058964 | reverse complement strand
GGCTTCACCTGTCTGTCAGCCCAACTTCCCGTCCAACCCGCCAGGTTGGAAAGATAAGATCTCATTGTCGCTTTTGCCGGGGCCGGTTTCCGCCGGGGGCCTGCGATCGCGTTCTTCTCCGTTCGCCGGCTCGTGCGGGAGCCGTCGTGGATCACAGGCCTGGACGTCGCCCGGAGCAGGGCGCCGCAGCCGTTCAGCACGCGCTCGACGGGGCCGCTTGGATTGCCTCCGCCCCGGTGGCCTCCAGGCTGAGCGTTCTGCTGGATTCCATCCGCCTGTACCGGAGCGCCGCTGTCGACGAGGTCCGCATCCGCGCGAAGGACCTCACGGCGGCCCGCCCGAGCACGATCGCCGCCTGAGACCATCACCCCCATGGGTAAGCATTCCCGGCCTGAGCCGCCGAACCAGCCTTCCCGCGCGGTCCCACGCATCGACCCGAGTGACCCGCTCGCGGCGTACCACAAACGTCGCCGGCCGCCGCTCGATCAGTACCGCCGGCACCGCCCGCTGCACACCGGTGGCGGGCATCTTTGCCCTGATGAGCCCAGAGTGCTGGAGGAATGGGACGGCTTTCGTTTCGTTCCCGCTGGGACTGCGGCCGACCTTGCGGCGGCGCGGCGGTGGGTGAGTGCCGTGGCGTTCGGCGACTGCGGCGACGGCGAGGAGTCCGTTCCCTGACACGCGTATGGCCACCGTCTTCCGGCATGCGGTTGAGCATGTCGACGGTTGGGGCGTCGTGGTTCCGTACCCAGGAGGCCTCGGTACCTGAGCGGTGCGACGTATCCGGTGTCCGGCGCAGGCAGGGGAGTGGCTGACCTACATGGGCGAGGGCGGGCTGATCGGCGGCTGTTGTTCGGGCGGGGGGTTTACAGGTCTGTCCAGGTGCGGGGTGCGCCGCTGGTCGGGGGTGTCCATACGGCTTGGGAGGGTCAGTGTTGTTCACAACGGCAACGCGCACCCAATTCCGCTTCCTGCAGTGGCACTTGTGCGCTCTACCCGCTGAGGGGAGTGCGTTTGAGTGAGTGCTCCCGACTACGTCATTCGACGCGTTGCGGCCGAAACAGGCAGGGCGGGAGGCTTCCCCACACGGACGGCGCGCGACGCCGGAGGGGGAGCAACGCTGTGAGCTACCGTTCGAGCGGCCGGTACGAGGCGTTACCGGGACCGTACTGCCGGGAGACTCCGGCTGGGGCCACACTGCAGCTCGTCACCGCCCAACCGGTCGCGAAGTCGGTGTTCACCGTCTTGTCCGCGGCACAGGGCGCCGCCCGTGAGACCTGCCGGCTCGCAGACGCCGAGCTCGACCACGACCGCCACTTCGCTGTCGCCCGTACGGCCGCCCCGCCCGCCCTCCTCCAGTCCTGCCAGGGAGGCGACGTTTGAGCGCGGAATCAACGCCGCAAGCCCTTGCCGGGGTCGCTATGCCACTGATCGACGGCGGGAACGGCCGGGATCCGTCGCCGGTCCTCACCATCACGATGGCCGCGATCGGCGCCGTCCACGGCGCACAACCCGGCTTCCCGGTGACGGTGAGGGGCACCTGGCGAAGCGTCGATTTCGAGGGGCCGTTCACCGTCGAGGTGACGGCTGGCGGGCTTGTCTTCCCGGCCACGGTTGGCGATCTCAGTTGGTCCGCGACGGTCCGCTTCTACCGGGTCGGTTCCGTCCCTGTCATCGCGCGCATCAAGGACGCCCCGTCGGGGGTGGTCAGGAGCACGATCACCCAGAACGTCGCGGTGACTCTCGACTCGCCGATCGTCGACGTCGCCGTCACCCAGCCCGCTGCGGGTGTGGTCAGGGTGGGCGAAGGTGGCACGGACATCGCGGTGCAGGCCACCACCACCCCGGGCTTCGGCCAGCGACGGGTTACCTGGACGGTCGCCGGGCCGAGCGGCTGGTCGGCGTCCGGCGGAACGACGTCGTCCCCCGACGGCCGGGTGTTCTCCTCGAGCGTGCGGTTGCCGGCCACCCCGCTGGGGCGCTTCACGCTCACGATGTCGGCGACCGCGATCGGCCCCTCGGGCGCCGAGGTCGACCCCGCGCTGGCACAGGTCTCAAGCGTCTCCGTCGACACCGTCGACGCTGCCCCGCCACGCCTCGACGTGCGGCTCCCCACCCCCGATCAGTCATACGTGGTCACCGCAGTGCCCGGTGGCGCACCTGCCTACGACGTGCCCGTGGCCCTGTCCGCCAGCGACAGCCAGAGCCACGTCCAGACGGTGGCCTGCTCGGTCGACGGTGGCGCCCCGACCACCCTGCTCACCGCCGATGGCCCCTTCTCGGGCACCGTGCGGGTCAGTGGCTACGGGGGGCATGTGCTCACCTTCACCGCGGTTGACGCGGCTCCGCGGGCCGCCGGGGACACCTCGGGCACCACGGTGGTGGCCGTCCCGATCACGGTGCGCTCGGACTACAGGCCGGCCACCCTGGAGGAACGGCTCGACGACCGCGCCTACCTCAGCGCGCTGTTGGACCTCGCCCGCACCCAAGTGCTGCTTCGGACCGGCGTGGCCGCTCCGCCGCGCGTCACGGTCACCGATCTGGAGCGGGTGACATACCTGGGACTGGGTGATCTCACCCAGCCGCTGTCCGGCGTCGCCACGGCAGGCAGCCAACCCGTGAGCCGACTCCAGTTGGCAGTGGAGACCCTGCGCCGCTACCTCGCACTCACTCCCCACCTGGTCGCTGGCCGCTGGGACTTCGCGGCGCCGACGGGTGCCGACACCGTTCCCGATCTCTCCGGTCACGGCCTGGACCTGACCCTCGCCGCCGGCGCTGTCCTCGGGGCTGGGCCGGGCGGCCGCCGCACCCTTGTACTGGGCACGGACTCCGGTGCCGCCGCCCCCGCCGACGCCGGCCCCCGCATCGGTGATAACGGCACCGACTTCACGGTGGCGTTCTGGATCAACGTCGCCGCCGACAGCACCGGCGCCTGGCGGGCCGTCATGCACCGGGGCGCGGTGGACGCCGAGCGCACTTTCGCGATCTGGCTGCGCCCGGGCGACAATGGGCTGCACGTGCGGGTCAGCACGACGGCGAACGGGAACGAGGGCATCGACGGCACCTCGCCGCTCACGGTCGGGACGTGGACGCACGTCGTCGTCATCAAGGCCGGGAACCGGCTCGACGTCTACCTCGACGGGCGGCTGGACAGCACGGCCGCATTGAGCGCGCCGAGCGTGGGCAACGCCGGTCCGCTGCGGATCGGCAGAGACTCGTTCTTCGGCGGATTCGCCGGCTCGATCGCTGCCCTGGAGGTGCTCACCGAAGCGGTGCCGGACTCGCTCGTCCCTGGGCTCGCTGGGGTCACCTGGCCGGCCGCTGGCACCGTGGCCGAAGGGCTGGCTGCCTACGGCGACGCCGTCTACGAGAGCCTCCTGCAGGCCTTCGGCCTGTCCTCGGCAGAGCTGCGCCTGTCCCGCGGCGCCGATCCCGGTCTCCGCGACGAGGTCGCCGCCCGGCTGGGCGTCCGCCTCGCGGTCGCGCCCACCGCGCTCGACGACCTGACCCTGGCTGCGGGCGCGCGGACCGAGAGCGACCTGGAGCGGCTCTTCGGCCTGCCGTCGACCGATCCCACTCTCCAACCAGCCCGCCTGCTCCCCCCTTCGCAGCTCTCCAGCTGGCGGGAGGCCACCTTGACCCAGCGATGGAGCGAGGAGGACGCAGCGCTGGACCCGGCGGTGGCCGGCTTCCAGATGCTCGTCGACCCGGACGTCATCACCCCTGACGACCTGACCTTGGTCGGGCGCACCGGCCTGGCCGGCAGCCTGCTCGCCGACCGGACGGCAGAGATCGCGGTCATCGCCGCGGACCTGCACGCCGTGCGCGCCGCGCAGCCGACGCAACCAGCCGCCCTGGCCGCCGTGCTCGACCGCGCCCGGCCCGGCGTCGACCTCATCGATCTGGCGGCTCGCCGGGACCAGGGGAGGGACATCGGCCCGGCGCTGGCCGCCGCCAATCTCAGCGAGCCCGCGTTCGCGATGCTGCGCACGGTCGCGGGGCTGGCCGCCCTCGGCACGGTGCAAGCCGACGAGTGGTCCGACGTCGAGGCGCTGCTCACTCGCGTGACCACGCTCGGACTCCGGGGCCGCTGGCGCACCGAGGAGACAGGCGTGAGCCTCACCCAGGCGTCCTTCACCGACGACGGGCCCGCGCCCACCCCGATCCCATGGCGCACGGACCTCGCAGCGCGCGGCGCCTGGCTGCGTCGGCTCCGGTCCCGCGCTGCCGAGCTCAGTGCCTCCCGCGACGAGCTGGGCGCGGCGATCTCCTCCGCCCAGGCGGCGGCGCTGCCGCTGCTGCGCGACAGCCTTCTGGTGAGCATCGAGGGCCGGACGGCGACGGCCGAGGTGGCCCGGTGGCTCGACGTTCGGCTGGGCACTGATGTCCTCGTCGGCCCCGGCAGCCCCGCCACGACGAGGCTGCGCGCCGCCGGTGAGGTCGTGACCGGGCTGCTCGAGGCGCTGCGCGGCGCGCGTCTGCCCGCCTGGCATCCCGCGCGCTCATGGCGGATCGACGACGAGAGCCAGTTCGACGCCAGCTGGAGATGGCACTCCGACCCGGACGGCTGGGTGTCGGCGATGCTGACGTGGCTGTATCCGGAGAACCTCCTGAGCCCGGACCTGGCCCCACTGGCCACCCCGGCGTTCACCGCCCTGGTCAACGACCTGCGCGCCCAGCAGATCGGCGTGGACGAGGTGCGCTGGCGTGCCAACCTCTTCCTGGCGCCACTGCGAGGCTCCGTCGAGGCCGGTCTGCGCGCGCCGCGAGCGCGCTGGCCTCTCGATGAGGACGGCGGCGGCAAGGCCCGTGACACGTCGGGCGGCGGCCAAGACCTCGACGTCGTGGGCGCGGTTTCCGCGCGGGGCCTGTTCGGGCCCGCGCTCGCCTTCGACGGCGGCGACGCGGTCGTGGACGTACCGGATCCCGTGTTCGGCGTCCTCGCGCCGGTCGTCAACGACTTCACGTTGTCGTTCTGGGCGTTCCCCACCGCCCCTCACAAGATTGACGCCCAGGCCACCAGCGGCGCGAGCGGCACCTCCGGGCAGCGCTACGCCCTCGGCCCCGCCCAGGCCGGCAGCCGTTTCGCGGACCCCACTGCGGCCGGCGCCGGGGTATCGGTGGGCACCAACGGGGTGTCCGTCTACGAGCACGGCGACGGTCATCTGCCCGCTGTCCTCGTGTACGCCGCCCCCATCACGGGCTGGACCCACGTGACGGTCGTGTATGAGGGCCGCCGGCCACGCCTGTACGTCGATGGGGTGCTGGTCGCCTCTGCCGAGAACCCGAGCTCCAAGGCCACGGTCTACGCGGTGCCCGACCAGCTGGGCAACACCCGCTCCGGCGACCTCGGCGGCGGGAGCCGGGTCCCCTACGGTGCCTTTCAGGGGCTGCTGTCCGACGTCCGGATCTTCCCGTTCGTGCTGAGCACCACCGAGATCGGGCAGGTCTCCTTCCGGCTCACGGAGCAACGCTCGAGCTCCGGCGTCGAGCGGCTGCAGACGCTCGCTGCGGCGCTGTTCGCGCCCGTCAGCACGCCGCGCACCAACCCGGCGGCGACGGCGCTGCGTGAGGTCTTTTGGTCAGCCCCGGTGCTGCTGGCGCAGGCGCTCGCCCGGTCGGGGCAGTACGCCGCCGCGCTGGACTGGTTCCAGACCGTGTGGTCGCTGAACCTCCCAGCGGGGAGCCACGCGGTGTACCCGGTGCTCGCCGTCGAGACCAACCGGGCGGTCGACCTGTCGCCCGTCGGCGACTGGACCTCGCGGCTCAACCCGCACACCGTCGCCGGCAGACGGCCCAACCCCTACACACGCTTCACCCTCGCCACGATCGCCCAGTGTCTGATGGACTACGGCGACACCGAGTTCGCCCGCGGCCTCGACACCACGGTGGCAGCCGCGCGGGCGCTGTACGAGACCGCCGGCGCTGTGCTGGACAGCCGCGATCTGGACTTCCTCGGCGCGCCACCGGGCGCCGCCGAAGTGGCCTTCCCGAACCCGGCGCTGGCTGCGCAGCGCACCACCGTCGCCGCCCGGCTGGCCAAGCTCCGACAGGGTCGCGACCTTGCAGGTGTCCCGCGGGTGTCCACCGCGCCGGACAGCGCGACCACCCTGGCTGCGGGCCCAGGGGCCGTGGCGTCGACGGCAGTCGCCCTCCGCCCGACGCCCTATCGGTACCGGGTGCTGCAGGACCGGGCGCGACAGCTGGTGAGCCTGGCCCAACAGGTCGAGCAGGAGTACCTCTCCGCACTGGAGAAGTACGACGCGGCAGAGTTCCGCCGGTTCGACGCCCGGAAGGGAGTCGAGGTCGCCGAGCAGAATGCGAAACTGCAGGGCCTGCGGGTGACCGAGGCCGACGACGGCGTCCGGGCGGCCGAGGACCAGAAGGCCCGTGCGGATTTCCTGGGCGAGACCTACACGGCCCGGATCTCGGCCGGCCTCAACGGCTACGAGCGGGATGTCCTGCAGAACTACATGGAGATCCGCGACCTGAAGAACGTCGTCACGGGGCTCGATGCCGCCATCGGGGTGGCCCAGGCCGCGTCGACAACCGGTAGCCTCCTCGACATCGTCTTCAGCGGCGGGGCCAAGATCGGGATCGCGGCCGGGATCTCCGTCGCGCAGATCGCCAAGGGCGTTGCGACCGGTTTCCTGAACGGCGCAGAGGCCCGGTTGTCGGCGAACTCCTTCATGGCCAGCCACGAGCGTCAGGTCGACGAGTGGAAGCTGCAGAAGGGGCTGGCGGAGAAGGACTCTCGCGCGGCCGAGCACGCGTGGCAGGCGGCCAAGGATCACAAGAGTGTCGTCGCCCAGGAGAAGGCCGTCGCCGAGCTCCAGCTGACCCAGGCCAACGCGACTGTGACGTTCCTGGACCGGCAGTTCACCAGCGCCGAGCTCTACGCTTGGATGGCTGGCGTCCTCGGCGGGGTCTACCGGTACTTCCTGCAGCTGGCCACCACCACCGGGGGGGGGGGGGGCCCGCGCCGGGGGCCCCCGGCGCCGGGCCAGGAGGTTGGGCGGGGCGTCGGCGGCCCACTCCGCGATCACGGCCAGGGACTTCGCTCCGGCCAGGAC
>NZ_JBHYKH010000473.1:0-7100 GCF_042741275.1 Streptomyces sp. NPDC058964 | reverse complement strand
GGAGGTGTGTTTTTCACACACCCCCCCAGCCCCCGCGCGGGTGGGCGGCCCCGCCGGCGCGCCCCCCCCCGTCGGGCGCCTTCGTCGTCCCCCGGTCGGCCGTACGGTCACCGGGGTGTTGCGGCGCGTCAGTGTCTCGCAGCCCAAGAGTCCTCGTGTCGGCATCGCTGCTCGCCCAGCCGAAAAAGGATCGCGGTGAGGGCGGACCGCAGCGGACTGACGGCCCCAAGAACAGCAATGCCGACCATGAGAGCGCTCGCGTCGGCGTAGGGCAGCAGGCGCACCTGTGTGTGCTGCGCCAGCCACTGGGCGATCGGCGGGTTGCCGTAGCCGTCGGGTTCGGTGCGGGCAAGGGTGGCCTGCGGGTCTCGGGTGCCGATGGCGACCTCGTGGCCGAGAGAGGCGAGCTTGCCGGCGATCGTCCGGCCGACGATGCCGGTGCCGAGGACTGCGTAGCGCATGAGGGCGGGGTCCGTTCCGGGAGTGGGTGCCGACACGAGTTCTCCGTTTCGGCACCCCTAAAAAACTAAACCGAGTGGTTCGGTAATGCAAGGAAAGGCGGTCGTCCCCGTTACTTCAGATACGGACCGTCCGTGCCGATCTTTCCGGGTGCCGCGTTGGCGCCACCCAGGTCGAGGACGTAGACCCGCAGGTTGCCCTTGCCGGAAGCGGGGACGTCGAGGGTGCCGTTGGTGACGGTGACGGTCTGGCCGGTGACGGCCTCCTTGTAGGTGCCGTCGAGGATGCCGGTGAACGTGGCGCCGTTGCCGACCGAGACCAGGGCGTAACTGTCGACGCCGGTGGCCGTGTCGGTGTAGCGGCGCTTGAAGGCCATGTCACCGCTGACGCCCTCGGTGGAGTACTGGCCCATCTGCAGTGCGGGAATGGCACGGCGGATCTGGTTGAGGCGCTGAAGGTGTTTGACCAGGGGCTGCTGGAGCGTGGTCGCCACCGCGCCGGAGGCGCTGGAGACCTCGGAGAAGTCGCTCGCCGTGACCTCGCCCGCCACCTTGTCGCCGTAGTACGCGCGGCCGGTGGTGGCCAGCGGGCAGGTGGGGCCGCAGTCGATCTGCTTGCCGGCCTGGAACTCGATCTCCGATCCGTAGTAGAGGGTGGGAATGCCGCGGAACGTCCACATCAGGGACATGTTCTCGGCCCAGGCGTCGGTCCCCCCGGCGTAGCGCGTGCTCGACTTGTTGGGGCCGTAGTCGTGGCTGTCGACGTAGACGACGTTGTAGGTGGCGTCGTTGGTGGAGTCGTCGGAGTCCTTGCCGTTGTTGAAGGCGTTGGACGCGTACGTGAAGTTGTTGTGCATCCGCATGTCGATGATGTTCATGCCGCTGAACTGGCTGTGGTCCGGCGTGTGGTAGCTGTTGCCGTTCAGGAAGGCGTTGTTCGACGTGGGCTGGCCGGCGGGGCCCAGGTTCTCCTCGTAGGTGTACTGGTCGAGTGCCGCCTGGACGTCGTCGTCGGTGTAGGTCTTGCGCTCCTTCCAGGTGTAGAACTGTGCGGAGTGGTTGACCGAGCCGTGGTTCCACTTGTCGTTGACGAAGGCGGCGACCTCGCCGAAGACGAAGAAGTCCCTTGCCCTGTCCGCGCCGAACCTACGAGTGACTTCGTCGTAGATCGCGGGCAGGAAGCGGCGGTTCCAGGTGATGCGGGGGACGTGTACGGCGGTGTCGATCCGGAAGCCGTCCACGCCCATGTCGATGTACTTGTCGTAGGCGCCGATCAGGTAGTTCTGGACGGTCGCGTTCTCGGTGTTGAAGTCGGCCAGGTCCTCGTGGATCCAGCAGGAGCGGGAGTCCTCGCCCTCCCAGTTGCCCAGCCAGCACTGGTGGTAGAGCGAGGCGGGGAACAGCTTGTTGGTCGGGCCGGGCCACTGGCAGTTGTAGATCGTGTAACCCTCGGCACTGTGCTGGCCGTTGGGCGTGCCCCAGTTGAGGCAGGTGTTGCCGCTGGGCTCGTCGGTCGACCACAGGTCGCCGTTGTAGTACGACTTGCCGGAGACGGGTTCGACCGTCAGGCCGTCGTAGTCGAAGTCGGCGTTCGGCCGGTCGTAGTACCAGGACCACTGGGAGTCGCGCACGCCGTAGACCTTGGGGACGAACAGGCCCTTGGCGCCCCAGCGGGAGGAGTGGTTGTAGACCACGTCCTGGTAGATCTTCATGCCCTTGGCATGGGCGGCGTCGATCAGGTCCTGGTAGGAGGCGCCGGCCGACTCCAGGCGGGGGTCGACGCGGTAGAAGTCCCAGCCGTGGTAGCCGTGGTAGTCGTAGTCCGAGCGGTTGAGGACGACGGGCGTGATCCAGACCGCCGAGAAGCCGAGGGCCTTGATGTAGTCCAGCTTCTGGATCAGGCCCTTGAAGTCGCCGCGGAACATGGGGTCGTGATTGGCCGCGTTGCCGGACTTCACGTCCTGGCTGCCGCCGCGGTTGTTGGAGCTGTCGCCGTCGTAGAACCGCGCCGTGAGGACGAAGTAGATCGGGTCCTTGCGGGGGTCACCCCCGAGCGGGGTGCCGGCGGTGGGGGGTGGTGGTGCGTTGCCGGTGGTGGCGCACTCCGGCGCGCTCGCGGCGGAGAGGTTGCCCGCCGCGTCCAGGGCCTTCACGGTCCAGCAGTAGGAGGTGCGGGCCTCCAGGCCGGTCACGGAGAGGACGGTGGAGGCGGTGTCGGTCACCGAGGTGCCGT
Organism: Streptomyces sp. NPDC058964; assembly: GCF_042741275.1. NCBI lineage: Bacteria > Bacillati > Actinomycetota > Actinomycetes > Kitasatosporales > Streptomycetaceae > Streptomyces > Streptomyces sp. NPDC058964. The sequence continues at coordinate 4,409 of NZ_JBHYKH010000473.1, read as the reverse complement.
TGCCGCCGCCGGTGCGGGTGATCTCGTAGCCGGTGACGCCCACGTTGTCGGTGGCGGCCTCCCAGGTGAGCACCGCGGAGGTGCCGGTGATGCTCGCGCTCACGCCCGAGGGCGCGGTGGGTGCGGTGGTGTCGGGTGCGGCGGCGGCACAGGGATCGGTGGCGCCGGCCTTGGCCACGTGGTCCTTGACTGTCGAATTGCCCTGGGTGAGCTGGTAGTTGGCGCCGTTGTTGTTGTCCCAGACGCCGTTGCCGTTGTTGAAGGTGGCCTGCCAGGTGGTGGCGGATCCCAGGTCGACGGTCTTCTTCACCCAGCCGGTGCAGGCCGGTTCCATGCCGATGCCAGGGACGGTGGTCCAGCTGCCGCCCGTGGGCGCCCAGTGCAGGTTGACGGTGGGCCAGCCGACGGAGGCGGTCGAGTACCAGACGGTCGCCGCGTTGCCCGCCGGGGGCTGGGCCGGGCCGCACGGGTCGCTGTGGGCCACCACGCCGTCCCTGACCGTGATCGTCCCGGTGCCGAGCTGGTAGTTGGAGCCGTTGTTGTTGTCCCAGGTGCCGGAGCCGTCGTTGAAGGTCGCCTGCCAGGTGGCGGCGCTGCCGAGGTCGACGGTCAGCTTCACCCAGTCGGTGCAGGCGGAGGGCATCCGGGTACCGGGGACGGTGGTCCAGCTACCGCCCGCGGGCGCCCAGTGGAGGTAGTACGACGACCAGTTCCGGGTCGGCGTGTAGTAGTAGACCGTGGCGGAGTTCGCCTCGGTGGCGGCGGTTGTCAGCGCGTGCGCGGGCGCGCCCGAGAGCAGGGACGTGAGAAGGCCGAGCAGCGCGGCGACGAGGGCGGTCAGCGGCCGGGGCCGGTGCCTTCTGCCGGGGGGGAGTACGAGGTCCATCGTGGGGGGAGCTCCTCGTGCGGGGCCGCGGTGGGGGCGCGGCCGTGCGAGTGGTGGTGTCGCGGTCCGGCGGTTACTTGGCGATCAGGACCAGGACGGCGCGGCCGTGCATCCGGTACACGGTGCCGGTGCCGCCGACAGGGGCCTCGCTGCCGGGACGGGCGACCTGGTCGGCGCCTTCGGCCCAGGTGGAGGTGTCGGTGACGCGGTACCAGGACTTGCCCGCGCCGGGGGAGGGGAGCGTCATGTCGACGTCGCCCGACCAGCCGTTGTAGGCGACGTAGAGCGCGCTGCTCGGGTCACCGAGTTCGGTGCCGTCGTAGCGCCAGGCGAGGGCGTGGTTGTCGGGGTTGCCCCAGTAGGCGCCGTCGGGCGCACTGCCCGCGGGGGTGAACCAGTCGAGTGCTCCCATGCCGTTGCCGTTTCCGTCGGCGGAGCTGTAGAAGCCCGCCGGGCGCAGGGCCGGGTGGGCCTTGCGGAAGGCGATCATGCGCTCGGCATAGGTGCGGAACGTGCTCTGGTCCCCGGTGAGCGACGTGGTGAGCCAGTTGGCCGAGGAGTCCAGGTTGTAGGGGTTGTTGTTGCAGTTGACCGAGCGCAGGTACTCGTCGCCGCCGGTCATCATCGGCGTACCGGCCGACAGCATCAGGAACGCGAAGCCGTTGCGGGCGGCCTTGCGCTGATCGGCCGCGTTCCCTCCCTGGTCCCAGGACAGGTTGTAGCCCGAGCCGCCGTCGGACGGGCCGTAGGGCCAGGCCTGGGTGTTGTTCTTGGTGTTGCAGCGGTAGAGGTCGGCGAGGGTGAACCCGTCGTGGGCGACCATGAAGTTGACGGAGTTGAAGGGCGCGCGGCCGTTCGGCTGGTAGAGGTCCGAGGAGCCGGCGAAGCGGGTCGCCAGGTCGCTCGGGGTGACGTTCTCCACGCCCATGGCGTTCTGGTCGCGGCGCATGGTGTCACGGAACTTGTCGTTCCATTCGGACCATCCCGCCGGGAAGTTGCCGACCTGGTAGGTGCCGCTGCCCAGGGCCCACGGCTCGGCGATCCAGTCCGTGCCGGAGCCGCCGCCGGCCGACCGGGCGGGCATCAGGGCGGTGATGCGGTTCAGTGCGGTGTTCGGGTCGGTGCGGCTGTACTGGAAGCAGCCGTGCTGGCAGGTGTTACCGAGGACCGGCGCGAGGTCGAAGCGGAAACCGTCGACGCCGAGGGTGTTCTTCCAGTACGCCAGTGAATCGGTGATCAGGTTGCGTGTGACGGGGTTGTAGGTGTTGACGTTGCCGCCGACGCCCGTGTTGTCCCACGGGCTCTGCATGTCACTGGTGAGCGAGTAGTAGGTGGGGTTGTCCAGGCCGCGCAGGGAGAACAGGCTGTAGGTGTTCTTGTCGGCCGCGTTCCAGGGGCCGCCCTCGCCGGTGTGGTTGTAGACCACGTCCGTGAAGACCTTGATCCCCGCGTCGTGGAAGGCCTTCACCATCTCCTTGAACTCGCGGGTGGGGCCTCCGGCGCCCCGGTCGGCGGCGTAACGGCGGTCCGGTGCGAAGTAGTCGAGGGTGGAGTAGCCCCAGTAGTTGTCCCCGGCCGTGCCGGTCGGGTCCACGTCGTTGGCGTCGTTCTGCGTCTCCTGCACGGGCAGGAACTCGACCGCGGTGACGCCGAGGGCCGCAAGGTCGGCGGCCTTGAGGGCGGCGCCCTTGTAGGTGCCGCGGTAGGCGGCGGGCACGGAGGGGTCGTTCTCGGTGAGTCCGCGCACGTGCACCTCGTAGACGACGTCGTCCTTCAGGGCCCGGGTCGGTTTGGTGCCGGTGCTCGTGGCGTCGTCGGCGAGGACGATGCCCTTCGGGGCCTGCGGGGCGCTGTCGACAGCGCGGTGCTGGGGGCCGGTGCCGTAGACCGAGGCGTCGGTGGCGGCGGGGGTGACCGGGTCGTTGCTCAGTTCGCGTGCGTACGGGTCGGTCAGGAGCTTGTTGGGGTTGAAGCGGTTGCCTGCCGCGTCGACGTCCGCCACGAATCCCGCGGTGGAGCCCTTCGTCCACGCCGGGTCGTAGGGCCAGTTGGGGCCCCAGGCCCGGTAGCCGTAGTAGATGGGGCCGGTGATGCCGTACTGCTGCCGGATCGTGGTCACGGAGACGGTCACGGACCAGACGTCTGTCGCGGCGTCCTCGGTGAGCGGGAGGGCGGCGGCCTCCTGGCTGCCGGTCGCGGTCCCGTACAGGTACAGGTCGATGCGGGTGGCGCGGGAGGAGTAGATCCGGAACTCCACGTTCGCGCCGGTCGCGTCGTAACGGGCGCCCAGCGGAGCGCCGGTCGCGGCCGCGGCCGGTGTGGCGAGGCCGCCGGGAGTGAGCGGTGCTGCGAGGGCGGCGGTGACGGCGAGGACCGCTGTCGCGGTACGCCGGCCGAGGCGGCGTCTTCTCCGCGTGCGGGCAGGGGGGAACGAAGACACGGCGGCTCCTGAAGGCGGGCAGGGAAAGCCCCGGCGCCGGTCCCGAGGCGCCGATGACTTGAAAGGAGTTGCTGAATCTTGCCGAAAAGTAGTGCAACCTTTGAGTACCGTAAAGACCTCGCGCAACATCCGGAGCCCCGGAATCGTGAGGCGGATTGCGTGGACCGAGCCCATTGCGCGGCGGGCTCGATCGGTCCAAGATCCGTCGGGTCGCTCTCGTGCGACATCCGTCGTGCATCAGGGGGTTGCCATGCTCAGAACGCGTTCCACGACGTCGTTGGTGCTGTCCGTGCTGTCCGTGCTGCCGCTCGCGGCCGGATGTGCCGGTCACGGGGACCGTGAGAGCGGTGGTGCCAGGCCCTCGGCGTCGAAGACCCGGGACGACTTCGGCTGCCTGAGCGGCCATCAGCTCGACGGCTCGATCGAGTTCGAGGTGGGGGGCTTCCCGGTCGGCGGCTATCTGACGGGCAAGGGCACCACCGGCGTCGTGCTGTCCCACATGGCGAACACCGACGTGTGCTCCTGGGTGCCCCAGGCCGACCAACTCGCCGCCGAGGGTTATCGGGTTCTGGCCGTGCAGAGCATCGGCGACGAGACGGCGGAGATCACCGCGGCGGCCGGGCTGCTGGCCCACAAGGGTGTCACCAAGGTCATCCTCATGGGCGCCTCCAAGGGCGGCACGGCCTCGGTCGCCGCCGCACCGAAGATCACCAAGCCCCCGGTCGCCGCGGTGATCAACCTCTCCGGGCCCAGCCTCTACCAGGGCATGGATGCCGAAAAGGCCGCCGCGCGCCTGACCGTCCCCGTGCTGTACGTGGCCGCGAAGCTGGACTCGGGCTTCGCGGAGGACGTGAAGGCCCAGTACAAGAAGTCCAGGAGGTCACCGGACGCGGAGCTGAACCTCGTCGACGGCAACGCCCATGGCACCGACATGTTCGGCGTCCATCCCCATCTGTGGCAGGACGTCAAGGCGTTCATGGCCGAATACAAGTGACGCCCGCGCCCGGCGGGGCGGGGGGGGGGCGGGGGGCGCGCGGCGGGGGGGGGGCCGGGCGCGCAGCGGGCGGGCGGGGGCTGTCGCGC
>NZ_JBHYKH010000472.1:0-7102 GCF_042741275.1 Streptomyces sp. NPDC058964 | reverse complement strand
CGCCCCTCCCCCGCGCCCCGCCCGGGGTCTACCCCCCGCGGGCCCCCCCCCGGCAGGTTGCGGGCGGCGCCGGCGAAGTAGCGCACCACGTCGACGATCGCGGGCAGTTCGTCGGCGAGGAAGAGAGCGCGGGGCTTGCCGGTGTCGGCGACCTCGGCGCCCGCCAGGGCGTCGGCGTGCCGCTCCAGCGCGTCGGCGATGTGCAGCAGCGCGGTCTGGCGTTGTGCCGGGGTGGTGGCCGACCAGGCGTGCTGGGCGTTCTCGGCAGCCCGGCAGGCGGCGTCGACGTCGTCGGGGCCGGACAGCGGGGCGGTGCCGTGAACGCCCCCGGTGGCCGGGTCGATCAGCCTCAGGGTGGCTCCGGATGCGGCTGGGGTCTCCTTGCCGCCGATGTGGTTGAGGACGGTTGACAGGCGGGAGTCGTCAGCCACGGCGCAGGGCCTCCCTCGCTGCGGCGCGGCCGGTGCGGACGGCGCCTTCCATGTATCCGGCGACCCACTGGTCGGATCCGCAGACGTAGAACGGGGGTTCGTGGGTGCCGTGGAGCGGGCCGACGGCCATCACCTCGCCCGGCGGCCACTGGGTGACGTATCCCTGGGTCCACGGGTCGGTGCCCCACAGCCGCAGGTAGCAGGCGAGCGGTCGGTGGGCTTCTGCGCCGTACAGGCCGGCGATCTCGGCGAGCAGTTCGGGGGTGCGCAGATGGGGCGGGGTACCCAGCAGGACGCCGTAGCGTTCGGGCGGTATCAGCGCGGACAGGACGCCCTCGTTCTGGGGCCAGGTGCTGCCGAGGACTCCCTCGCACTCGGAGAGGCCGTTCAGGTCGTCCGCGCGCCAGAAGGGGCGGTCGTAGGCGGCGGCGAACTTGGCGGCCGTCGCCTGCCGTTGCCGGTACAGGGAGGCGAGGCGGGCCTCGCTCACGCCGCTGACGGCCACGGACCGCAACGGTCCCACGGGCAGGGCGCTCACCACGGCCCCGGCGGTGAGGACCTCACCGCTGACCAGGCGGACGGTGCAGCGGCCGGGGCGCATGTCCAGGGCCGCGACGGGTGAGCCGAGGCGCACGCGCGGGCCGAGTTCGCGGCCCATCACCTCGGCCAGGCTCGCCGAGCCCTCGGCGAGCCGCAGTCCCTCCCAGTCGTCGTAGTCGTAGTCGCCCGAGCCGGAACCGGGCACGGCGGCGCTCTTGCGCAGCGCGGCCAGGAGCGAGATCCGCTCGTAGGAGCCTCCGGCGAGGGCCAGTTGGCCGATCTCCCACAGCCGTACGACGGCGGGTGTGGCGTGCCGGGAGCGCAGCCAGCCGCCCACGGACAGCCGGTCGAGGGCGGCCGCGTCCGGGTGCGACCAGGGGTCCTCGGGATCCACGGTGGTGGCCAGGGCCGTGAACTCGGTGCCGAGCCGCTCATGGAGGGCCGCGTCGCCGTCGCCGAACCAGTGCGGCGGTTCACCGGCCGAGCTGCCCTCCGCCGTGGCGCGGACCATCCGGCCGGGCTCGGCGACGTAGCTGGGCACCAGTTTCAGTCCCAGCTCCTCGGCAAGGCCGCGGTAGGCGGTGTGGGCGCGGCCCACCACCTCTCCGCCGAGCTGGACGGTGCGGCCGTCGGGGAGCCGGGCCTGTTCGACCCGGCCGCCGACCCGGTCCCTGGCTTCCAGGACGAGCACGTCGGTGCCGGCGGCCGCCAGGTCCCGGGCGGCGGCGAGCCCGGCCAGCCCGGCGCCGAGAACGATCACGTCGTGATGCATCGGTTTCGCTTTCAGATCGGGTGGGGCGGTCAGGCCAGGACGAGGCAGTGCTCGGGCCGCCAGCCGAACTCGACCGTCTCGCCGCCGCTCCAGCGGTCCTCCATGCGGGCCCGCGCCGTGTTCTGCTCCAGCACGGACAGCGTGACGCCGGGGGCGAGTTCGATCAGATAGGTGGTGGTGGGGCCGCTGTAGACGGTCTCGCGGATCACTCCGCGCAGCACCGACATGCCCGGTTCGAAGTCGGACAGCCAGACCTTCTCGGGGCGTACGGACACGCTGACCGCGGTGCCGTCCGCGATGCCGGTGCGGGAGCCGACCGGCAGGGCGGGCCCCTGGTCGAGGGTGACCTCGCCGCCGCGGTAGGTGCCGGTCATCAGGTTGGAGGTGCCCATGAAGGAGGCGACGAAGCGGCTGGCTGGGTGTTCGTACACGTCCTCGGGGGTGCCGCACTGCTCGATGCGGCCCTCGTTCATGACACAGATCCGGTCCGACATGGTCAGTGCCTCGTCCTGGTCGTGAGTGACGAAGACGAAGGTGACGCCGACCTCCCGCTGGATCTGCTTGAGCTCGACCTGCATCTGCCGGCGCAGCTTCAGGTCGAGGGCGGCCAGTGGTTCGTCGAGCAGGAGCACGGCGGGCCGGTTGACGAGGGCGCGGGCGAGGGCGACGCGCTGGCGCTGGCCGCCGGAGAGGGTGCGGGGCTTGCGTCCGGCGAAGCCGTCGAGCTGGACCAGTTCCAGCATCTCGCCGACGCGGCGCCGGATCTCCGCCTTGTCCACGCCCTTGCGCTTGAGGCCGAAGGCGACGTTGTCGGCGATGCTCAGGTGGTCGAACAGGGCATAGCTCTGGAAGACGGTGTTGACGTTGCGCTTGTTGGGCGGGAGCGCGGTCACGTCCTCACCCGCGAGCAGCACCGCCCCCTCGCTCGGGTCGGTGAAGCCGCCGATCATGCGCAGTGAGGTGGTCTTGCCGCAGCCGGAGGGCCCGAGCAGGGAGAAGAAGCGGCCGGCCTCGATGTCGAGGTTCAGGTCGTGGACGGCGTAGGTGTCCGCGAACCGCTTGGAGACGCCGTCGAGGCGGACGGCGGGAGTCGCGTCCATGGTCAGCTCCCGGAGAGGATGTCGAGGCCGCCGCGGCGGCCGAACAGGCGCGGAATGAACAGGGCCAGGGCGATCAGGCCGATGGATCCGGCGAGCATCAGCGTGCCGACGGCGTTGATGGTGGGCTGCACGCCGAAGCGGATCGCCGAGTAGATCCGTACCGACAGTGGCTGGGGGTCGACGCCGGTGGTGAAGTAGGCGAGGACGAAGTCGTCGAAGACGAGCGCGAAGATCAGTACGGCGCTGGCGAGCACGGCGGGCAGCAGCGCCGGCAGGGTGACCAGGCGGACCGCCTGCCAGCGGGTGGCTCCGAGGTCCATCGCGGCCTCCTCCACCTCGGGGTTCAGCGCGGCGACCCGGGAGCGGAGGATGACGGTGACGTAGGAGATGGAGAAGGTGATCTCCGAGAGCATCACCGTGCCGGTGGACAGGGTGATGCCCAGGCCCTTGAACAGCAGCATCGAGGCGACGCCGGTGACGATCTCGGGGGTGATCAGCGGCACGAGCATGATCAGGCCGGCCAGGGAGCCGAGCCGGGTGCGGCAGCGCACCAGTCCGAGTGCCAGGGCGACGCCGAGGACGATCGAGCCGGCCGTCGCCACCAGGGAGATCCGCAGGCTGGTGCCCAGCGAGGAGATCAGGACGTCGTCGTGGACGAAGGTGCGGTACCAGCGCAGGCTGAACCCGCTGAAGACGGTGAGGGACTTCTGGGAGTTGAAGGAGTACAGCGTCACCACGGAGATGGGCAGATAGAGCAGCGCGAAGAAGATCGCGGTGACGGCGACGAGGACGCGGGGCTTGCGGTCGGCGCGGCCACGCCGGGTGCGGGTCCGCTCGGTGGTCCGGGCGGGTGCGGTGGCGGTGGCGGGCGGGCTGAGCCGGGTCATGGGCGGGCCTCCGCCTCGTCCTTGCGGGTGCGCCTGAGGTAGCCGAACATCCCGACCAGCAGGACGAGCATCAGCAGCATGGTGAGCGCGGATCCGAGCGGCCAGTTCTGGCCCTGGAAGAACTTGTCCTGGATGAGGTTGCCGATCATGATCTGGTCCGGGCCGCCCATCAGTTGTGCGCTGACGAAGTCGCCCATGGCGGGCAGGAAGACCAGGACCAGCCCGGCCGCCGCGCCCTGCCGGGTGGCGGGCAGGGTGACGAACAGGAAGGTCCGGACGGGGCCGCCGTAGAGGTCGCGGCCGGCCTCGACGAGGGAGACGTCCAGCCGCTCCAGGGCCGCGTACAGCGGGATGATCATGAAGACGACGAATCCGTAGACGAGTCCGGCGATCACACCGACACCGGTGTTGAGGATCTTCGTGTCGCCGTCGGCCAGTCCCACGGCGCGCAGCGTCCGTAGCAGCGGTCCGTCGTCGGACAGGACCACCGACCAGCCGTACATGCGGACCAGGTAGTTGGCGAAGAACGGCACGACGATCGCGGCGATCAGCGCGTGTTTCCAGCGGCCGCCGTGCAGCGCGATGGTGTACGCCACCGGGTAGGCGATCACCAGGCAGATCACGCAGGTCAGCAGGGCGTAGCCGAGGGAGCGCGCCAGGACCTCGGTGTAGGCGGGGTCGGCCAGGGCGCGGATGCTGGACAGGTCGAACCCGAAGCGCGGGTTGCCGAGTTCGTCGGTGGTGCCGACCGTGAGGACGGCGACGAGGAGCAGGGAGGCGATCAGGAACCCGGTCATCCACAGGGTGCCGGGGAGCATGAACCAGGACCACATGCGGGTGCCGGTGGCGTCCGGGCCGCGGCGGCGGGTGCGTGCGGGGTGACGCAGCAGTGTCATGTCTCAGCCCGCCTTCACATGGGTCCAGGCGGTGTCGCGGGCGTCCTCGGCCGCGTGGCTCCCGTTGCGGAAGAACAGGTCGGCCTTGAGGTCGTCCTCGGTAACGAGGCACTCGGGGAACGGCTTGACGAGCTCGGCGTAGACCTTCTCGGAGCCGGCCACCGGCATGGGGTAGCCGATGTACTCGATGTTCTTCTTCACGTTCTCCGGGCGGAGCATGTAGTCGATGAACAGCATCGCGGTGCCGGGGTGCGGGGCGTTCCAGGGGATCGCGTAGCAGTCGGAGTTGATCGGAGTGCCCTCCTTGGGTGCCTCGAAGCCGAAGACGGAGGGGTCCTTGGCCTGGTTGAGCATGGCGGCCATGTCACCGCTCCAGGCCTGGGTCATGACGGCGTTGCCGTTGAGCAGGTTGTTGTAGCTGTCGCTGGAGAAACCGCGCAGCCGTGGGCGCAGGGTGCCCAGCAGGACGGTGATGCGGTCGAGGTCACCGGTGTCGCCGGTGCTGACGTCGAGACCCAGTTCCAGGGCGCCCATGCCGAGGACCTCGTCACGGTCGTCCAGCAGGAAGACCTTGCCCTCGGCCTTGTCGCTCCACAGGTCCTTCCACGATCCGCTCAGCTCGCCGATCCGGTCGCGGCGCCACCCGATGCCGGTCTTGTAGGCGGTGAAGGGGACGGTGTGCGCGGAGCCGGGGTCGTACCAGGGGTCGGCGAAGTAGGCGTAGGCGCCGAACACGTCCTGGGAGTGGGTGATCTGTGAGTGGTCGATACGGCGCAGACGGCCGCCACGGGCCAGGCGCTGGGCCCATTTGGCGGTGGGGAAGATGATGTCGTAGCGGTTGCCGGCGTTGAGCTTGGCGACCATGCCTTCCATCGAGTCGAAGTTCGACTGGATGACCTTGACGCCGTATTCCTTCTCGAAGCCCTTGAAGACGGACGGGTCGACGTAGTCGGCCCAGTTGAAGTAGACGAGATCGCCGTCGACGCGGGCCCGGACCGGGGCCAGGTCCTTGTCGTCGGGCGTTTTGGCGGGCATGAACCCGCAGCCGCCGACCGCGGCGCCCAGCAGGCCGCCGGCGCCCGCCCGCAGCAGGGCGCGTCGGGTCGGTGGTGGTACCTCGGGGGACATGGAGCGTCCTCTCCGTCGAGGAACGGCACAACAGTCCAGGGCGGGACCGGCTGGTCGGCTCACGGAGGCCCTGTGACTCCGTAGTGAAGACCGGTCTGGGGAGGGTACGGGCGTGCGTCAGCGGGGTCCGGGTAAGCCGGACGGGAGGAGTACCCGCTGGTGGGGCCCGGCCGCAGGTCGGCGGGGCGTCACCGGCTCTCCCCCTCCAGGTCCTGGCGGATCCGGCGGGCGAACCAGCCGACGGCGGCTTCGCGGTGCGAGAGCGGGCCGGGCTCGAAGCCGGGGGTGGACAGTCCGGCCTGTACGCGTTCGACCAGCTCGGCGTCCTCGTCGTTGGTGACCCAGCCGATGTGGATGTTCAGCCGCCGGGCGATCCGGGTGCGCAGGCTCTCCCCGTGCCGGGTGTAGAAGGCGCCCGGGATCGCCGCCCGGTCCTGGGCGGTGGGCAGGGCGGTCCACGCGAGCACGTGGTCAGGGTAGAAGTCGATGAGCGTGTTGGGGTAGATCACGGCGTACCGCCAGACCCGCCGGTCGGCCTCGGTCAGCCCCGGCATCGGGGTGGCGAGCCGCTGGTAGAGCCGCTCCGTCCAGTTCGAGGAGGGCTTGTCCCGCAGCGGTGACTCGAAGAGGACGTAGTGCTCCTGCACGTCCACCGTGTACGCCTGGTAGTCGAGCAGTCGCATCAGCGCGGGATGGGCCACGGGGACGTGGTAGCCCTCCAGGTAGTTGTCGACGATCACCTTCCAGTTGGCGTTCTGCTGTTCGCCGCCGGCGACGTCGTGGATGCGGTGCTTGCCGACCGGTGTGAGGCCGGGTCCGGCGTAGCGGCCGACGGCCCCGGCGAGCCCGGCGCAGGTTTCCGCGAGCGGGGCCGCCTCGAGGTCGAGGTTGACGAAGACGAAGCCGAGGAAGGACTCCACGTTGACCGGGTGCAGTCCGAGCCGGGGCTTGTCGAGGCAGGGGATCCGGCGGGCCTCGGGGGCGCCGACGAGGCGTCCGTCCAGTTTGTAGGTCCAGCCGTGGTACGGGCAGCGGATCGCCTTGCCCTCCGGCTCCGGGCCGGTGACCAGGCGGGTTCCGCGGTGGCGGCAGACGTTGAGGTGGGCGGCCAGGCCGCCGTCCTCGGTCCGCACGACCAGGACCTCCCGGCCGGCGGTGGTGGCGGCCAGGCGGGCACCGGGGCCGGGAAGGTCGGACTCGTGGCAGACGAGCTGCCAGGACTTGGCGAAGACGCGTTCCGTCTCGGCCGTCGCGATGGCCGGATCCGTGTAGTAGCGGGCGGGCAGGGCCACGCCGGGGTGAGCGGGGGTGCCGCTCGCCGGGCCGGGCGGCGCGGCGGCCGCCTGGG
>NZ_JBHYKH010000471.1:0-7104 GCF_042741275.1 Streptomyces sp. NPDC058964 | reverse complement strand
GGTCCCGGCGGCCCCTTCGGGCCGGGTTTCGGTCACGCGGGCCCCTGGGGCGGCCGGGGCCGCGGCGGACCCAGGGGCAGGGCCCGGCGCGGAGACGTACGGGCGTCGATCCTGGCCCTGCTGAAGGACCGCCCGATGCACGGCTACGAGATGATCCAGGAGATCGCCGAGCGCAGCGGCGGGGCGTGGAAGCCCAGCCCCGGATCGGTCTACCCGACCCTCCAGCTGCTGGAGGACGAGGGCCTGATCGCCAGCGAGAGCGAGGGCGGCAAGAAGCTCTTCGCGCTCACCGAGGCCGGCCGCACCGCCGCGGAGGAAGGTCCCGAGGCACCCTGGGAGGAAGCCTCGCGGGGTGTCGACTGGGAGGCGCTGAGTGAGATCCGGCAGGCCGGTTTCGGGCTGCTGGAAGCCTTCGGCCAGGTCTGGAAGACCGGCAGCAAGGAGCAGCGGGAGAAGGCTCTCGCCGTCATCGGCGACGCCCGCAAGAAGCTGTACCTGATCCTCGCCGACTAGCACTGACGGCCGACCGGGCGTCCGGCGTCCGGCGTCCGTGCGGTGACCGGGGCGCCCCGTGGAGCGATCCGCGGGGCGCCTTCGCGGGCCGGCGCGGCCGGGGGTCAGGCCACCAGCCCGTCCAGCTTGCGCAGCGACTCGTTGAGGGCCGCCGTCGCCGAGTCCTTGAGTTTGCCGGCCATCAGCGACACGGCGGCGCCCGTGAACTCACCGTCGATGCGCACCGTCGTGGCGTCGCCGTCCGGGGTGAGGGTGTAGCGGGTGGTGAGGCTGACCGCCATCGGCCCCTTGCCGCGGATGAGGAACACCCGTGCCGGCTCCAGTTCCTCGATGGTCCACTCGACCTCGGCCGGGAAGCCCATGAGCTTCATGTTCTCCTGGAAGGTGCCGCCCACCGCCAGGGTCTCGGGGCCGCCCTTGGGAAAACCGGTGTGAGTCGTGTTCCACTCCCCGTACGCCGACCAGTCCGTGAGCTTCGCCCAGACCTTCTCGGCCGGTGCCCCGATGCGTGCCTCCGCGCTGACTTCGGCCATGCGACCACCTCTTCGTGTCGGGCTGTGGTGTCGCGGAACGTAGCCGCAGGGCCTGGAACATTCAATACTGATGAACCGTCAGAATGTGTGGACGTCCGGGTGGATGTCCGGGTCGGCCCACTCGGCCCACTCGGCGCCTCGGTGCCCGCCTGCCTGCGTGACGCGAAGCGGGGCGGCGCACGCCGTCGGGAGGGAAAGCGCCTGATCTCCTCCGTGAGGAGGAGATTTCCGTGAACGGTGTCCACTCTCCGTGGGATGCGGAAATGCTTCCTCCCGGGGATGCCCCAGGCCGCAGAGGCTGATGGGGTAGGGGGTGTGCAACCCCGTATTCCCCGCCAGTCCGCGCACGACCGGGGCGTCCGCCGGCCGGATGACGTTGCCGGGCTCGGTGCCGAGCCGGCGGCGGTGGTCGCCGGTGCCCGCCGGCGGGCCGTTCGGGACGGGGACCGGCAGATCGACACCGCCCATCTGCTGCACTCGCTCCTGGAATCCGACCCCGAGGTGCGTGCCGTGATCGGCGAAGCCCCGCAGGTCGCCCGCCTGCTCGGCTACCTCGTGCAGCGCAGCATCGGCTACGGCCTGCGCTGGCGGAGCGCTGTGGAGGACTCCGGTGCGGTACCCGTGCTGACGTCGGGCCCTCGTCCGGGCGGCGCCGGTCCGACGGGCATCGAACCCAGGGACGCCGCTGGCTGGTCGCCGCTGGCCGCGGCCGCCGTGGAGCATGCCCGCGAGTGCGCCGCGCGGCGTGGCGACGCGCAGGCCCGGGGGATCGATCTGCTCGCGGGAATCGTTGTCGACCCCCAGGCCCGGGCCGTCGAGGTGCTCGGGCGCGCCCGGGTCGAGGTGCGGGACCTGCGGGAGCGGATCGAGCGTCGCGCGGGGGAGTACGCCGGGGGCGGAGGGACGCCCCGCTGAGGAGCGCCGGCGGGGTCGGCTCCGTCCGGCCGGTGAGACAGGTGTCATCGAGGGTGACGCTCATGTCGTGGCCTGTCATCATGTGCCGGTGCATATGTCTGAGAGCAGTCAGAGCAGCCGTGGGAAGGGCGTCGGGCTCGGCCTCGCGCTCGCGTCGGCGCTCGCCTTCGGGGGGTCCGGCGTCGCGGCCAAGCCGCTGATCGAGGCGGGGCTCGACCCGCTGCACGTGGTGTGGCTGCGGGTGGCCGGTGCCGCGCTGGTGATGCTGCCGCTCGCCGTGCGCCACCGGGGACTGCTCCGCCGCCGCCCCGCGCTCCTCGCCGGGTTCGGACTGCTCGCCGTGGCGGGTGTGCAGGCCTGCTACTTCGCCGCGATCTCACGCATCCCCGTCGGGGTCGCGCTGCTCGTGGAGTACCTCGCCCCCGCCCTCGTGCTGGGCTGGGTGCGGTTCGTGCAGCGGCGGCCCGTGACGCGCGCGGCCGTGTTCGGCGTGGTCCTCGCGGTCGGCGGCCTGGCCTGCGTGGTCGAGGTGTGGTCGGGTCTGGGCTTCGACGCGCTGGGGCTGCTGCTCGCGCTCTGCGCGGCCTGCTGCCAGGTCGGCTACTTCGTCCTGTCCGACCAGGGCAGCGAGGCCGGTGACGAGGCGCCGGACCCCCTCGGTGTCATCGCGTACGGCCTGCTGATCGGTGCTCTGGTCCTGACCGCCGTCGCCCGCCCCTGGGCCATGGACTGGTCCGTCCTCTCCGGTACCGCCCGGATGAACGGCACCCAGGTCCCGGCAGCCGCACTGCTCGCCTGGATCGTCCTGGTCGCCACGGTCGTCGCCTACGTCACCGGCGTGGTGTCCGTACGGCGGCTGTCCCCGCAGGTCGCGGGGGTCGTGGCCTGTCTCGAGGCCGTCGTCGCGACCATGCTGGCCTGGGTGCTCCTCGGCGAGCACCTGTCCACGCCGCAGGTCGTCGGCGGTTCGGTCGTCCTGGTCGGCGCGTTCATCGCCCAGTCGTCGACGCCCGCCAAGGGTTCCCCGGAACCCGTGGCGAGCGGTGGTCGCCAAAGGGAGTTGTCGGCGCGTGAAACCGCAGCGTAGGGTGCGCTTCATGGCTGCGAACGCACTCGTCCTTCCGCCCCCGGCCGCCTGAGGCGGGCCTCCGGGAAATCACGCTCGGCTCCCGGCCGGGCGGGACGGTGCCGCCCGCGGAAGAAGTCCGCGCGCCCCGCTGGAGCGGGTCGCCTTCCGTACTTCTGCACATCTGCGGAGACAACTCGTGTCGAATGCCTCTTCTGGCCTGCCCGTCGGGCGTGGCCTGCTGTATCTGATCGTCGCCGGTGCCGCCTGGGGCACCGCCGGTGCCGCTGCCTCACTGGTCTACCGGGTCAGTGACATGGGCGCCTTCACCCTGTCCTTCTGGCGGTGCGCGGCCGGACTCGTGCTGCTGCTCGCCGGCGGGCTGCTGCGACCCGCCACCCGTCCGGCCGTGGCCGAGCCGCTCGGCCGCAGGGTCCGCAAGGCCGTGGCGACCGGATTCGGCCTCGCGGTGTTCCAGACCGCCTACTTCGCCGCGGTGCAGTCCACCGGGCTTGCCGTGGCGACCGTCGTCACGCTCGGCGCCGGACCCGTCTTCATTGCGCTCGGTGCGCGCTGCGCGCTGGGGGAGCGGCTGGGCCGTGGCGGGGCCGCCGCCGTCGCGGGGGCGCTCGCCGGGCTGGCCGTGCTGACGCTCGGCGGATCGGGCGCCACCGTGCGTCCGGCGGGCGTCCTGCTCGCGCTCCTGGCCGCGGCCGGCTACTCCGCCATGACGCTGCTCACCCGGTGGTGGGGGCGCCAGGGCGGTGGCGACACCTCCGCCACGACGGTGTGGGCGTTCGCGGTCACCAGCTTGTGCCTGCTGCCGTTCGCGCTCGCGGAGGGCCTGGTGCCGCACACCGCCGACCCGGCGCGAGTCCTGGTGCTGCTGCTCTACATCGCGGCGATTCCCACGGCTCTCGCCTACGCCCTGTACTTCGCGGGTGCCGCGGCCGTGCGCTCGGCGACCGTCTCCGTGATCATGCTCCTGGAGCCGGTGAGCGCCGCGGTCCTGGCCGTCGCCCTCCTCGGCGAGCGGCTGACCGTACCGACCGTGGCCGGCACCCTGCTGATGCTCGGTTCGGTCGCGGGGCTGGCCGCGGCGGAGACGCGCGGGTCGCGTGCGAGCAGGGACGAGGCGGAGGAACAACCGGTGCTCGTGTGACGTCCCCGGGTGAGGGCGCGGCCGGGTCGGCGGCACCCGTGCCTGCCGGGCCCGCTCACGTGCCGCGCCGTCGCACGATGTGCTCCCGCGCCGCCGTGTCCCCGGGTCCGGCCCGCCCCGCGAGGGCGGTGGCGATCCGGTCCCGGACCTCCTCCGTCCTCTTGCCCCCGTACTTGAACTTCGCCCGTACGTCGGTCACTTCGAGCCGCAGTCCGCGGATGCCGGACAGCAGGCGGCCGTACGGGGCCTCGCCCGGCGCCGCCCGGGACGAGCCGCCCTGCGGCTGGAAGTGGCCGAGCTGACGGTTGAGGAGGCCGGCCTTCTCAACCGGGTCGTCCACGACGTGGGCCGTGCAGTGGAGTTGGACGGCGGCGTAGAAGCTCGTGGGGACGCCGTGCTCGGGTGGGTCGTCCGGATCGGCCTGCCAGGGGCCGGGCACGAACGCGTAGTCGTCCACCACGCTGAGAAGCACCCGTGGGTTCGCCTCCAGGGCGGGCCACAGCGGGTTCGGACGGGCGAGGTGGGTGACGGCCTCGCCGCGATCCGCGTCGTAGGCGAAGTGCAGGGGCTGGACGAGGGGCGGCTCGCCGGCCGGGCCGTTGACCGCGAGCTGGCCGAAGTCGTGAGCGGCCAGCCAGGTCTGCCACTCGCCGTCGTCGCGGGGCGCGTCCCAGGGGTGGATCAGCATCACAGGGCCTGGAGGTAGTCGGGGAGCTCGACACCGGGGAACAGGTCGGCGTTGGCCACCGGGGTGCCATACCCCTTGCGCAGCGGGAGGACGCCCGCCCAGTGGGGCAGGGACAGGTCCTCGGGTTCGTCGTTCGCGCCACCGGTGCGGACCTTGGCGGAGACCTCGTCCAGGTCGAGCCGGATCACCGCGGTGGCGGCCAGCTCCTTCTTGTCGGCGGGCCGGGAGTCGGCGGAGCGGCCCGGGACGACGTGGTCGACCAGCGCGTCCAGCGCGAGCCGCCGTTCCTCGGGGTCGGTGACCTGGTGGGCGGTGCCGTGCACGACCACGGAGCGGTAGTTGATCGTGTGGTGGAAGGCGGAGCGGGCCAGGACCACACCGTCGACGTGGGTGACCGTCAGACAGACCGGGAGCCCTGGGTCGGCCTGACCCGTCATCCGCAGCGGGCGCGACCCGGTGGAACCGTGCACGTACAGCCGCTCTCCGACCCGGCCGTAGAGCGTGGGCAGCACCACGGGCGCGCCGTCGCGGACGAAGCCGAGGTGGCAGACGTAGCCCTCGTCGAGTATCGAGTGCACCAGTTCCCTGTCGTACGACGCCCGGTCCGCGGAGCGGGTGGGGACCGTGCGGTCGGTCGGGGCGTAGGCGGCGGGCTGCGGTTGCGGCGGCTGGGTCCCCTGCATGGTGCTCTCCATTGCACTAGTGCATAATTCGTTTTGTGCTAGGAGAGTATCCGATCGAGGGTCGGGGCGCAGCGGAGATTGCCGCGAGCGTCGAGCGCGCGGTGGGTGGCGGTGCACTTTCACCCGGCCAACCGCTTCCTTCCATGCGGGAGTTGGCGACGCGGCTAGGGGTGAATCCCCATACGGTCGCGGCCGCGTACCGCACCCTGCGCGAGCGCGGGGTCATCGAGACGGCCGGCCGCCGGGGCAGCCGGATCCGGTCCAAGCCCGCCACCACGGGCCGCGAGGACCTGTACGTGACCGTGCCGGCCGGAGTGCGGGACCTGTCCAGCGGCAACCCCGACCCCGGGCTGCTCCCGCCCTTGGCGCCCGCCCTCGCGGCGGTGGCGGCGGAAGGCGACCGGGACCCGGTCCTGTACGGGGCCGGCCCCGTGGAGCCGGAGCTGGCCCGGATCGCGCGGGCCGAACTCGACGCCGACGGGGTGCCCGGCGGACCGCTCACCGTGACCTCCGGATCGCTGGACGCCGTCGAACGCGTCCTCGCGGCCCATCTCAAGCCCGGGGACGCCGTCGCCGTCGAGGACCCGGGCTGGGGCAGCCTCCTCGACCTGGTCCCGGCGCTCGGCCTGCGCACGGTGGCCGTCGGCGTCGACGACGAGGGGCCGCTGACCGGCGACGTGCGCCGCGTCCTGGCGGCCGGCGCGCGCGCCCTGGTCGTCACGGACCGCGCGCAGAACCCGACGGGCGCGGCACTGAGCGCCGCACGCGCGCGTGAACTGCGCGCCGTGCTCCGCGAACACCCGGGGACGCTGCTGATCGAGGACGACCACGGCCACCGCATCGTCGACCTTCCCCTGCACCCCCTCGCCGGTACGACGCACCACTGGGCCTTCGTCCGTTCCGCCGCCAAGGCCTACGGACCCGATCTGCGCCTCGCCGTGCTCACCGGGGACACCGTCACGCTCGACCGGGTGCGCGGCCGGCAGCGGCTGGGCCCCGGCTGGGTCAGCCGCGTCACCCAGCGTGCCGTGGCCCGGCTGTGGGCGGACGGCTCGGTGGACACGCCGGCCGTGGCGGCGGCGTACGGACGGCGCCGCGAGGCGCTGCTCGGCGCGCTCGCCGACCGGGGGATCACCGCGTACGGGCGCAGCGGCATGAACGTGTGGATCCCGGTGCCGGACGAGACCGGCGCCGTCGCCCGGCTGCTGCAGGCCGGCTGGGCCGTCGCCCCCGGCGCCCGCTTCCGCGTGAGCGCGCCGCCCGCCGTCCGCATCACCGTCTCCACCCTGGGGGAGGGGGACGTCGGACCGCTGGCGGACGCGGTCGCGTCGGCCGGGGGGCCGGGGCCGGGGTGGCTGCGCAGTCAGGTCTGACGCGCGCGGCCGCTCGTTCCGGCCGGGGCCGGAAGCCGCCCCGCCCTGCCGGTGCCGTCGTCCTGTGCCGCTCAGGCCGCCGTCGCCCTCTGGCGTTCCCGCGTCCGCCCGGCCCGCTCCGTGGTGTCCGCGGCCCTTCTGGGCCGTGCCTGGGTCAGGGCGGCGCCCGCG
>NZ_JBHYKH010000470.1:0-7131 GCF_042741275.1 Streptomyces sp. NPDC058964 | reverse complement strand
ACTGAGTGCCCCGGGCGCAGATGTCCGCGTCCTTGCCGGTGTCGGCGCCGGGCGACCGCGGGACGTCGGGAACCACGGCACGGGGGTGCTCGGGCGCACGGGTCCGCTCCGGCGCCTCGGGGCGGGTCAGGGGCGGCTGGTGTCCCGGGCGGACCCGGGCGGTCGGCGGCTCGTGCTCCGGCGGGTCCGCCGGGGGTGTCGTACGGCGCGTCTCGTCGGCCGGGCGGTCCGGGGCCCGGGAGGGGCCGATCATCTCCAGGGCCTCGCGGGCCGGCGCGTGCACGACCCGTGGTTCGGCCGGACCGTCCGGACGCGGCGCGGTCGAGCGGGCGCCGGCTGCCGACGGGTCGGCCGCGGTCGGGCCCTGGACCGTCGTACAGCCGGTCAGGGCCGCGGCCACGGTCACCAGGAGAGTTGCGGTGGTCGTCGTTCGATGCACCCGCGCCACTCTGCTGCGTCGGCGGCGGCCTTGGAACAGGGGACCGGCGGATGGTGCCCCACCCGGGTGATCTCCCGCCCCGTACGAGGGATGCGCGCGGCGCCCGGCTGACGTCAGTCCCCGGTGGTTCCGTCGATCCGCTCGCGGACCAGATCGGCGTGGCCGTTGTGCCGGGCGTACTCCTCGATCATGTGGGTGTAGATCCAGCGCAGACTGAAGGGCTCACCCGTGTTGCGGCTCGTCCCCTTGGAGAGGTCGTCCAGGACCAGCCCGGCCGCGTTGCGGCGCGCGATCTCGATCTCGGCCTGCCAGGTGGCGTACGCCTCCGCCCAGGTGTCCGTCTCGGTGAGGTGGAACTCGCCGTCCGGGTCCTCCTCGGTGAAGTAGAGGGGGCCCGGGTCGTCGCCCACCAGCACCTTGCGGAACCAGCCACGCTCCACCTCCGCCATGTGCCGCACCAGGCCCATCAGCGACAGCTCGGAAGGCTCCACCGACAAGGTCCGCAGCTGCGCGTCGGTCAGGCCCTCGCACTTCCAGGCCAGCGTCTGCCGGTGGTAGTCGAGCCAGCCCTCCAGCATGGTGCGCTCGTCGGCGTTCTGGGCAGGTTCGAGGCGCTCGTTCGTCATGCCCCCATCCTCACCCAACTCACCCGCCCCGACCAGGAGTTTTCAGCGGTCCCCGCGGCAGTCCGGGTGCCCCGTGCGACGGCTATGCTTCCGGGGAGGAAGCGTGGGAGACCACAGACCGGGGCAACCGCTGGAGGAGAGTCGTGAAGGTCGGCTGCATCGGACTCGGCGACATCGCGCAGAAGGCCTACCTGCCGGTGCTCGGCGTGCAGCCGGGGATCGAAGTGCACCTGCAGACCCGGACGCCGGAGACCCTCGCCCGGGTCGGCGACGGCCTCCACCTCCCGGCGGACCGGCGCCACGGCACCCTGGACGCGCTGCTGGCCCAGAACCTGGACGCCGCCTTCGTGCACGCGCCCACCACCGTGCACCCCGAGATCGTCACCCGGCTCCTGGAGGCGGGCGTACCGACGTACGTCGACAAGCCGCTCGCCTACGAACTCGCCGACTCCGAGCGGCTCGTGGAGCTCGCCGAGCGGCGGAACGTCTCCCTCGCCGTCGGCTTCAACCGCCGTTACGCCCCCGGGTACACGCAGTGCGCCGACCACCCGCGTGAGCTGATCCTGATGCAGAAGAACCGCATCGGGCTGCCGGAGCGGCCCCGCACGATGATCCTCGACGACTTCATCCACGTCGTGGACACCCTGCGGTTCCTGATCCCGGGCGAGGCCGACGACGTGACCGTGCGTGCCCGTACCGAGAACGGGCTGCTGCATCACGTCGTGCTCCAGCTCGCCGGGGACGGCTTCACCGCGCTCGGCGTGATGAACCGGCTCAGCGGCTCGGCCGAGGAGATCCTCGAGGTCTCCGGTCAGGACAC
This sequence comes from Streptomyces sp. NPDC058964, assembly GCF_042741275.1. Lineage (NCBI taxonomy): Bacteria > Bacillati > Actinomycetota > Actinomycetes > Kitasatosporales > Streptomycetaceae > Streptomyces > Streptomyces sp. NPDC058964. The sequence continues at coordinate 5,246 of NZ_JBHYKH010000470.1, read as the reverse complement.
CAAGCGCCAGGTGATCAACCTCGCCGAGGTCATCGACCACAAGGGCCAGCCGACGGTGCGCCGGCGCGGGGACTGGGTCCCGGTCGCCCGGCAGCGCGGCATCGAGCAGGCGGTGCTCGCCTTCCTGGACGCCGTGCGCGCGGGCAAGGTGCTCAGCGCCCGTGACGCACTGGCGACTCACGAACTGTGCGAGCGGGTCGTACGCGCGGTTCAGGAGCGCTCCGGCGCAGCCTGAACGCCCGCACGCCCTCGGCCGCGCACATGGCGGCCAGTACGAGCAGGGCGCCGTGCACCGGCCAGTCGCCGAAGCGGACGTACGGGGTGATGCCGTGCGCCAGTGGTACGTCGTACACCCGGGCGGTGCTCGCGTCGGTGCCGAGCCACGGGCCCAGCCGCTGCCCCTGGGGGCCGTACACGGCGGAGACACCGGTCAGCGTCGCGTGCACCATCGGGCGGCCGGTCTCGGCGGCGCGCAGCGCGGCCAGCGACGCGTGCTGCTCGGGGGCCCAGCTGTGCTGGAACGTCGATGTCGAGGACTGGCCGAGGAGCACGTCGGTGCCGTCCTCGGCGAGGTGGCGGCTCATGTCGGGGAACGCGGTCTCGAAGCAGACCATCGGACCGACGCGCAGCCCGTGGCCGACGTCCATCACCACCTGCTCGCTGCCGCGCCGCCGGTCCTCGCCCGCCGCCTTGCCGACGGAGGTGGCCCAGCCGAGCAGGGAGCGCGCCGGGACGTACTCGCCGAAGGGGACGAGACGCATCTTGTCGTAGCGGGCGCCGGTCGGGCCGTGCGGGCCGATCAGGACCGAGCTCTTGTAGATGCCCGGACGGTCGGAGCGGCGGGCGTCCACGTTGACCAGGATGTCCGCGCCCGTCTGCCGGGACAGGGCCGCGATCCGCCGCGACAGGTCCGGCCGGTGGCCCAGGTCGAAACCGACGCTGCTCTCGCCCCAGACGATCAGGTCGACGTGCTGTCCGACGAGCTGCCGGGTGAGCCTCTCCTCGCGGTCGAAGCGCTGGTCGGCGCCGTTGATGACGCCGGACTGCACGAGGGCGATCCGGGCGCGTCCGTCGACGTCCGGGCGCGGCGACCACACCCAGGCCGCCGAGGTGGCGGCGGCCGTCGCGACGAGCGCGGCGACAGCGGGTATCCGGGCCCGGCGCACCGCCACCAGCCCGGCGACCGCGACATTGACGGCCACCACCAGGAAGCTGAGCAGCCACACCCCGCCCACGGAGGCCAGCTGCAGCGCGGGCCCCACCTCCCACTGACTGGACCCGAGCATGCCCCAGGGACCGCCGAGCCCCTGCCAGGACCGGACGAGCTCCACCGCCAGCCAGGCGGACGGGAGTATCACCAGGGCGGCCGCGGCCCGGCCCGGCGAGGGCACCCCGCCGAGGAACCGGCGCACCAGCCAGCCCCAGGGGGCCCAGAGCACCCCCAGCAGCCCCGCGATCATGAAGATGAAGACATGCAGGCTGGGCAGCAGCCAGTGGTGCACCGCCACGATGAAGCCGAGCCCGCCGAGCCAGCCGTCGTACGCGGCCCGTCGTCCGGTCGGGGCGGATCGGGCGAGCAGGATCCAGGGGACCAGGGCGATGTACGCGAACCACCACAGCGCGGGCGCCGGGAAGGCGAACACGGGCAGGGCACCCGCGAGGGCTGCGGCGGCGGAGCGACGCCAAGGGGAGGCGAGCCAGCGGTCGATCGTATTCATACGTCGCCTCCTACCCAGCGGCTGCTTCCAGTGTGGCCGCCGGGAACCCTCCCGGACAGAGGGCCTCGGCTCAGCCGGTCGCGGCGGCGGGCCGCGGTCCGGACAGGCGGCGCCACTTCTCCCGGACGACGACCTCGCACAGCCGCCAGCCGTCGGCCGTCCGCAGCAGGGCGAAGGAGTACCGGCCGCCGCACAAGAAGTCGGGCGCCGTGGACGAGTCGTCGCCGGTGAACAACCGCATCGGATTGATGTAGTCGGCCTGGACCCGTGCGGTGTCCCCGGTGTCCTGCTCCAGGACCCCGAACCGCACCCGGCGGTTCACGATCAGGTGCTGGCGCATCGAGAACAGTCCCAGGCTCTCCGCCAGCCATCCGGCGACCCGGCCCGCGTCCCCCTCGATGCCGCCGGCGGAGCGGTAGTCCGCCCGCCCGTCCGCCGTGAACAGTCCCCGGTACGCCGCCCAGTCGCCGTCGTCCACGGCCACCGCGTAATCGGTGATCACGTCGTCCACGGCCAGCCGGTCCATCACGGTCGCGAGCTCCACGCGCTGCGTCATCGGCACAGTGTTGGGCACGGGGCGGACGGATCCAAGAGGTGTGCGGGGACATTCGGAGGTTGCGGGCACATTCGGCGGTGTCCTGTGGCCGGCCTACCAGGCGCCGACGGTCTCCAGCAGGGCGTGCAGGTCGTGGGCGGCCTCGGCGGTGGCCATCGACGTGGAGACGAGGACGGCCAGGGTCGCGGCGGCGAGGGCGGGGTGACGGCCGAGGGGCGGGGCGAGGAGGGCGGCCACACGGCGGGGCACGGGACCGGCGCCGACCGGCCGAGTGCGGTTGCCGAGGATGCCCAGGGCAGCGCTCATGCTGCTACGGGCACGCGCGGCATGGCCGGCGAGGGCGGCCTTGCCGACGGTGCGGGCGACACGGGTGCGGTCGCCGGTGGTGGTGGCGGCGTTCTCGTCGGCCCAGCGCTCGATGGTGTAGGTGACCGCGGTCGCCAGCGGACGGAGCAGGGGGTTGGCCGCGGCACCGAGCTGGGCCAGGGTGATGAAGGCGTAGTGGTGTGCCGTCAGGTGGGCGCGTTCGTGGGCGAGCAGGATGTCGTGCTCGGTCTCGTTCAGGGTGTGCAGCATGCCGGTGGAGACGACGACGCGGCCGGGCATGCCGGGGATCGCGAAGGCGTCCGGGGCCTCGTCCTCCACCACGACCAGGCCGTTCTCGGCGGGCAGGCAGGCTGCCTCCAGGGCAGCGGCGGCCAGGGTGCGGGCGCGCCGCCACAGCATGCGGGCGGCCATGAGAACGGCGCCGCCGAGCAGCAGCCCGGCGATCAGGGATACGGACAGCTCGGTGGGGTCGTCGCGCTGCGCGGCGTGGACCGACCAGTGGCCGAGGACGGCCAGGACGGGGATGCGGATCAGCCCGGCGACGGCCAGCAGGCCCAGCGAGACGGTGCTCGCCGCGCCCAGTACGAGGGCCGAGGCGGTGAGCAGCCAGGTCGCCAGACGCGGTTCGCACCGCTCCGGCAGGTGCCGTGCACCGAGGGGGGCGAGCAGGGAGAGCAGAAGAGGCAGGTAGACGGCGATACGCATCCGGCGGCCCTCCTCCGGCCTACTGGTCGGAGCCGAGAAGCTGGCGCAGCAGGTCCGCGTCGGCGTCGGAGAGGCCGTCGGCGAAGCGGGCGAGAACGGCCTGGCGGTCGGGCCGCTCCTCCAGGACGGAACGCATGCGGCGGGCGGCGAAGCCGGGGTCGTCCGTCACGGGGGTGTAGGCGTACGCCCGGCCGCGCGGGGTACGGGTGAGCAGATCCTTGGTGTGCATGCGGGTGAGGATCGTGACCACGCTGCTGTAGGTGAGCTCGCCGCCGAGGCGCTCGGTGACCTCGCCGGGGGTGAGCGCGCCTTCGGCCCGCTGCAACAGGTCGAGAATCTCGGCCTCGCGTGAACCGTTGGCTCGCTTGGGGCCGTTTCCCTGTGTGTGGGAACCCATGGGGTTTGGCTTTCCTTCCCGCACCTTCTACAGTCGTGTAAAACTTCTACGGTGGTGTAAAAGCTGCCGTCTCCTGAGTGTGCCATGCCCGCCCACCCGGGGACAGACACGTCCCGAGCGGCGCACGGCCGGAAAGGACTCCGCGGTGCCCCTGGCCCCCGATCCACAGGCCGCGTTCGGCCTGGAACTCGGCGTCGACATCCGGCGCGCGAGTATCCGGAACGTCGATCGCCACCTGTTCTCTCCGGCCGGAGCGGACCCTGCCCGGGAGGCCGCCGCATGAAGATCACATTCCTGATCCACAACGTCTACGGGATCGGCGGCACCATCCGCACCACGCTCAACCTCGCCGCCGCGCTCGCCTACGACCACGAGGTGACCGTCGTGTCGATGCTCCGCCACCGTGCGCGCCCGAGGTTCGCGATCGACCCCCGGGTGACGGTCGTACCCCTGGTCGACACCCGCCCGGACGCCGCCGACGCGGCCGATGGACTGCTGCACCAGCCTGCCCGGGTCTTCCCCGCCGCAGAGAAGCGGTACAAGCAGTACAGCGCCCTCACCGACCAGCGCGCCGAACAGTACCTGCGGAGCTGCGACGCGGACGTGATCATCGGCACCCGGCCCGGCATCAATGTCTACCTGGCCCGATTCGGCCCGTCACGCGCGCTGCGGATCGCCCAGGAGCACCTCACCCACGACAGTCACAACGGGAGGCTGCGCGCCGGCCTCGCCCGCCGCTACCGCGACCTGGACGCCGTGGTCACCACCACCGAGGCGGACGCCGCTGTCTACCGGGAAAGGATGCGTCTGCCGGGGGTTCGCATCCTGGCGATCCCCAACTGCGTTCCCGACCTCGGCCTGCAGCCCGCTGACGAGACGCCCAAGGTGATCGCCGCTGCGGGGCGCCTGGTGCCGGCCAAGCGGTTCGACCTGCTCATCGAGGCGTTCGCCGAGGTCACCGCCAAGTTCCCGGACTGGAGGCTGCGCATCTACGGTGCGGGCGCCGACCAGAAGCGGCTCCGGGAACTGATCGACGAGCAGGGTCTGGACGGGCAGGCCACGCTGAAGGGTGCCGTCTCCCCGATCGAGGCCGAGTTCGCGAAGGCGTCGATAGTCGCCTCAGCCTCCGATGCCGAGTCCTTCGGCATGACGCTGGTCGAGGCGATGCGCTGCGGCGTGCCGGTGGTCGCCACCGACTGCCCGCTCGGCCCGGCCGAGATCATCGATGACGGCGTCGACGGCCGGCTGGTCCCCATGGGCGACCGCCAGGCGCTGGCCACCGCGCTGTGCGACCTCATCGCCGACGAGCCCCGGCGGCGCCGCATGGGCGAGGCCGCCCGCACCGCCGCCGGCCGCTTCGATCCGTCCCATGTCGCCCGCGCCTACGAGGAACTGTTCGCCGACCTCACCGCCACCCGGCGCTCCCGCGCCTGGCAGCGCCGCTCCCTCGCCTGGCAGTACCACACGGACCGGTGGCTCGGCCGGGCGGGCCGGGTCCTGCGCCGTCTGCGTCGCTGACTCCGTACGGCGTCGCCCGGACAAC
>NZ_JBHYKH010000469.1:0-7150 GCF_042741275.1 Streptomyces sp. NPDC058964 | reverse complement strand
GCGTGGACATCGGCGGCGGCACCCGCGACGACGCCGTCAGGGCGCTCGACGACGCGTTCGGCGAGCGCGTGAACAAGCCCCTGAAGCTGTCGGTGGGCGGCAGGACGGTCTCGCTCGCGCCGGACAAGGCGGGGCTCCAGTTCGACATGAACGCCACGGTCGGCGCGGCCGCGGAGAGCGACTACAACCCGATCTCCGTGATCGGCTCCCTCTTCGGCCAGAAGCGGGTCGTGGAGCCGGTCATGCCGGTCGACGAGGAGAAGCTCCAGGCCGCGCTGCAGGACGTCGGCGGCGGCTCCGGCTCGGTCACCGAGGGCACGATCAAGTTCCGGTCCGGCAAGGCCGTCGCCGTGTACGGCAAGGCGGGCAAGGGCATCGACGCCGGTGCCTCGACCAAGGCGGTCGAGCAGGCCTACCGGTCGATGGTGGAGAGCGACACGGCCTCCCCGGTCACCGTGCCCACCACGACGCAGCAGCCGACGGTCTCCAACGCCGAGGTCGACCGCGAGATGAAGCAGTTCGCGGAGCCGGCGATGTCCGGCCTCGCCACCGTGCAGACCGACGCGACGCACAGCATCAAGTTCGGCCCCGTGTCGCTGCCGAAGATCCTCGGGGTCAAGGCGGTCGGCGGCAAGCTCGTGGAGACGTACGACCTCGAAGCGCTCAAGAAGGCGTACGGCAGCACGTTCGACGGCGTGCAGATCGCGACGGCCACCGGGAAGCGCGGCGTCCTGCCCCAGGACGTCGTCGCCGCGCTGCGCAAGGCCCTGCGCGGCACGACGCAGGCGCAGCGCATCGGAGTCATCGACACCACCCCGAACTAGCCCGGCCCGGACAGGGGCGCCCAGTGATCACCGGGCGCCCCTCCCACCTGTCACGAGGCCGGTATGACATCTGTCATCCGGCACTCGGGACCCCCGACACTGCCGTGCCACGGGCCTCCGCCGTCAGCATGGAGCCATGACAACGACAGCGGCGACCACCAGCACCCCGGTGGTCGGGTTCGATCAGGTGAGCAAGACCTACGGGAGCGTACGGGCGGTCGACGGGCTCTCGCTCACGCTGCATCCCGGGGAGACCGTGGCCCTGCTCGGGCCGAACGGGGCCGGCAAGTCCACCACTCTCGACCTGCTCCTCGGCCTCAAGCAGGCCGACGGCGGCACGGTCAGCGTCTTCGGAACCAGCCCGCGCGAGGCGATCGTCGCCGGGCGGGTGGGCGCCATGCTGCAGAGCGGCGGACTGATGGACGAGGTCACGGTCACCGAGCTGGTCAGGCTCGCCTGCGATCTGCACCCCAAGCCGTACAAGGTCACCGACGTCCTGGCCCGCGCCGGGATCTCCCAGATCGCCGACCGCAAGGTCAACAAGCTCTCCGGCGGCCAGGCCCAGCGCGTCCGCTTCGCCCTCGCCACCGCCGGTGACAGCGACCTGATCATCCTGGACGAGCCGACCACCGGCATGGACGTCTCCGCCCGCCAGGCCTTCTGGGCTACCATGCGCGACCAGGCCGACCAGGGCCGTACGGTCCTGTTCGCCACCCACTACCTCGAAGAGGCCGACGCCATCGCGGACCGCGTGCTCGTCCTGCACCGCGGCAGGCTCCTCGCCGACGGCACCGCCGCCGAGATCAAGGCGAAGGCGGGCGCGCGACGGGTCTCCTTCGACCTGGAGGGCGAGATCGACGAGACCTCGCTGCGCGCGCTGCCCTTCCTGGCCTCGATCACTGTGTCCACTAGCGGCTCCGCCGCGGGCTCCGGCCAGACCGTCCGCATCCAGTCCACGGACGCCGACGCCACCGTCCACGCCCTGTACGGCCTCGGCGTCTACCCCCGCAACCTCGAGGTCGCCGGGCTCGGGCTCGAGCAGGCCTTCGTCGCCATCACGGAGGCCGAGGAGGCCAAGGAGGTCACCGCGTCGTGAACAGCCTGATCAAGCTGGAGCTCGCCCGCGCCCTGCGCAACCGCAAGTTCCTGTTCTTCTCGGTGATCTATCCCTCGGCCCTGTTCCTGCTCATCGCGGGCAACGCCGACGCCCACACCAAGGTCGACGGCAGCGGCCTGACCATTCCGACCTACATGATGGTCTCCATGGCCTCCTTCGGCGCCCTGACCGCCGTCCTGATGGGCAACAGCGAGCGCATCGCCAAGGAGCGCGAGAGCGGCTGGGTACGGCAGCTGCGGCTGACCGCCCTGCCGGGGCGCGGATACGTGCTCGCCAAGACCGCCAGCGCGGCAGTGGTGAGCCTCCCGTCCATCGTCATCGTCTTCGTCGTCGCCGCGCTGGTGAAGGACGTACGCCTGGACGCCTGGCAGTGGCTCGCCCTCACCGGCGCCATCTGGGCCGGCAGCCTGGTCTTCGCCGCGCTCGGCGTCGCCATCGGCTACCTGGCCAGCGGGGACGCGGTCCGCCCGATCACGATGATCACCTACTTCGGCCTGTCGATGCTCGGCGGCCTGTGGATGCCCACCACGACCTTCTGGCCGTGGCTCCAGGACATCGCGAAGTGGCTGCCCACGCACGCGTACGCTGCCCTGGGGCGGTCGATCGAGCAGAGCCAGGCCCCGCACGCACAGGACGTCGCCATCCTCGCCGTCTTCTTCGTCCTCTTCGCGGGCGGGGCGGCCTGGCTGTACCGGAAGGACACGCTGAAGGCGTGAGCGTGATGACGGAAGACCCGCTGACCGAGGAAGTCCGCCGGGAGCAGCTGATCCCCCTGGGGCAGTCACCCCGCGACCGGCGCGACCTCTTCCTGCGCAAGGTGCTGTGGATCGGTGTCTGGCTGGTTTTCCTCAGCTCCCCGGTCGACGACCTCGTCTCCGGGGAGCACACCACCGCGGGCACCGTGGCCGGCTGGCTGGGCCTCGCGGTCTTCGTCGGGATCTATCTGGCCCTGGTCTTCCGCGACATGGGCAAGCCGCCCGCTCCGAGACGCGCCGGCGGTCTGGTCGCCGTCCTGGGCGTGCTGGCAGTCCTGCTGTCCTTCACGCTCGGCGCCCCGTGGCTCGCCCTCTTCTGCTACGTCTCCGTCGCCTGCGGGGCCACTTTCCCGCTGCGGGCCGCCTTCTGGGCGATTCCGGCGACGGCGGGCGTGATGCTGCTGGTCGGTCTGCACGTCGGTGAGAAGAGCGCCCTGGACCTGGTCGTCCTGCTCGTCCTCATCGGATTCGCCATGACCGGTGTCGTCCAACTGGTGCGCACCACGGTCGAGTTGCGCAAGGCCAGGGCCACCGTCGCCCAGCTCGCCGCCAACGAGGAGCGGCTCCGTCTCGCCCGTGACCTGCACGACCTCCTCGGCCACTCCCTCTCCCTCATCACGCTCAAGAGCGAGCTGGCCGGGCGGATGCTCCCCGACCACCCCGACACGGCGGCCCAGCAGGTCGCCGACATCGAAAAGGTCAGCCGCCAGGCCCTGGTGGACGTCCGTGAGGCGGTCACCGGCTACCGGCGCCCCCGCCTGGCCGCCGAACTCGCCGGTGCCCAGGTCGCCCTGACCGCCGCCGGCGTCACCGCCGGGATCCCCGCCGACCCCGACCTCACCGGCGTCGCCGAGGACGGTGAGTCCGCGCTCGCCTGGGCCCTGCGCGAGGCGATCACCAACGTCGTACGGCACAGCGGCGCCCAGAAGTGCACGGTGGAGGTGCTGCGCCGGCAGACCCTGGACGGGCCCGTCCTCGAACTCTCCGTCGAGGACAACGGATCCGGCGGCCCGGCCAAGGGCCCCGGCAACGGCCTGACCGGCCTGACCGAGCGACTGGAGAAGGTCGGCGGCAGCCTGGAGGCGGGCCGCGTCAGGCATGGATTCCGGCTGGTCGCACGCGTGCCCACGGCCACCGCGGGGACGTAGTATCCGGGGCATGAGCAGCCCGATCAAGGTCCTCCTCGCCGAGGACCAGTCGATGGTCCGCGAGGCACTGGCGGCCTTGCTGGGCCTCGAGGACGACATGGAGGTCGTCGCCCAGGTGTCGCGCGGCGACGAGGTGCTGGCGGCCGCGCGCGAGCACGGCGTGGACGTCGCCCTGCTCGACATCGAGATGCCGGGCTGCACGGGCATCGAGGCCGCGGGCCGGCTCCACAGGGAACTCCCCGCGGTGAAACTGGTCGTCCTCACCACCTTCGGCCGCCCCGGCTATCTGCGCAGCGCCATGGAGGCGGGCGCCGACGCCTTCCTGGTCAAGGACGCCCCCGCGGCCCAGCTCGCCGAGGCCGTCCGCAAGGTGCTGGCCGGAGAGCGGGTCATCGACCCCACCCTCGCCGCGGCCGCGCTCGCCGAGGGCGCCAACCCGTTGACCGACCGGGAACGCGAGGTCCTGCGGGCCGCCGCCGACGGCTCCACCAACGCGGAACTCGCGGCCGCCCTGCACCTCTCCCAGGGCACGGTGCGCAACTACCTCTCCACGGCGATCCAGAAGCTGGCGGTGCGCAACAGGGCGGAGGCCGTGCGCATCGCGCGGGAGAAGGGCTGGCTGTAGCCCTGCCGGACCTGCGCCGACGGGCCCGGACGGCCATGTGCCGACGGCCCTAGTTGAGCATCGACCGTGCCGTGTGCGCCTGCCGCCGTACCCGCTGCGCGGTCGGTTCGTCCACCGCGTCCACCAGCTCGGCGTACGCCTCCAGCTCCGCCGCACCGGCGAGGAACTCACCCCGCTGCACGAGGAGTTGTGCCCGCTCGTAGCGCAGCCGCGCCGGATGCGAGGGCAGCAGCAGGGACAGCTCCACCGCCCACAGGGCCACGTCCGACCGCTCGGGCCGGGCCGCGGCCCAAGCCCGGACGTTGTTCAGGATCCGCAGCACCACGTCGAGGGGGTCCGCGGGCACCAGCATGGACGGATCCAGCGGAGCCCCCGTCGCCCCGACGACGAGCAGTTCGGCGTCCGTCCCGGTGAGCACCCGGCCCCCGTCGAACGGATCGGCCAGCACCTGTTCCTCCGCCGCCCCGAACCCGACGACGAAGTGCCCCGGCAGCGCGACCCCGTACACCGGGGCGCCGGCCCTCCGCGCGACCTCCATCCACACCACCGACAGCAGGATCGGCAGCCCGCGGCGCCGCCGCAGCACCTCGTGCAGCAGTGACGACTCCAGGCGGTGGTAGTCCGCGGCGGACCCGTGGAACTCACAGCGGACGCCGAGCACCCTGTGCAGCGCCGTCGCCCAGGCCAGGGGCCCGCCGGGCCGGAACGGCAGCTGTCCCGCCAGCCGGTCCAGCTCGATCTGCGCGGCGTCCATGCCCGCCTCGTCCAGCGAGCCGTCCGCCTCCGCGCCCAGCAGCAGACAAAGGGCCGACAGATCGGGCCGTTCGGCCCGTGCCTCGTCGGCGAACCGCCGCCGCAGTTCGGCGGAGCGTTCCGGGGGAGGGGGACAAGGCCGACGCATACCAGGTTCGTGCCCTTTCACGACGCTCCTTACCACCGGCCGGCGCCGGAGGCATCCGGTTCCCGGTAGTGGTGGTACGCGTGATGCGCGGCGAAGCCCATCCCGGCGTACAGCGTCCGGGCCCCCTCGTTGTCCGCCTCGACCTGCAGCCAGGCCGCCGAGGCGCCCTCGGCCAGGGCCTGCCGGGCCAGGGCGGCCATCACGGTCGTGGCCAGTCCGCGCCGGCGCCGCTCCGGTGCCACCTCGACGGCCGCGAACCCGGCCCACCGTCCGTCGACGACACACCGGCCGATCGCGTCCGGCACACCTCCGTCCTCGCCCGGGACGGCCGCGAACCACACCGACGGCCCACTGCCCAGCACCCGCAGGGCCACCTCGCCCACCCCCTTGCGCTGGTAGCGCGCGAGCCATGCCTCGTCCGCCCGCCGGGACAGCACCACCCCCGCACCCTCGGCCCGGTCGGCCACCGCAGCCAGCGCGCCGACCCACAGACCGGCGGTCACCTCGCGCACCCAGCCGCGCCGTTCCAGCTCCGCGCACAGCTGTTCCTGCGTGCCCTCGGCGCCGGTCGCGGTCTGGACGTACGCGGGCAGGCCGCGCTCGCCGTACCAGCGTCGTACGGCCTCCAGGGCCGCGTCGAGCGGAAGGCCCGGGTCGCCGAGCGGCAGCACGCTGTTGGCCCGTCTGGTGAAGCCCGCCCGCCGCCCGGCCACCGGCCCCCACGGACGCTCCCCCGGAGCCGAACGCCTGGGAGGACCCCCGTCGCGCGGCACCTCCCGGACTGCTGCCCGCAGCTCCCATTCGCCCAGCCGTGCGCTCTCCACCGGCCGCCACGCGCGCGAGGAGACGCGCGCGAGCTCCTCGTAGGAGGCCGCGGGACCCCTCCGACGCGCCGGGGCAGTCGTCGCGCGCGAAGCGCCTCCTTGAGGGGTGGCGGCCGGGCGGAGGGCGGGAACGACCTTGCCCGCGACCAGCGAGGATTCCGCAATCCGGACGGTCTCCCCGTTCCGTCGTGTGATCAGCAGCACACCGTCGTCCCAGGATGTGAGAACACCCACCGTGTCGGTGAACTTCTCACCCGGTGTTCCAGGTTCGCTCGAGCGCCGTACGGAGACTCGTTTACCCACGTCAGCAGCGGTGACACGGACCTCGAGTCGCCCGGCAGCAGAGATTTCCACAGGTCGGTTCACCCCTCCTGTTCGGATCATGCCCAAGAACGGAGATACTAGGGGCGGGCATCGACGACGCCGCGCTCCCGCGCGCCAGGCGGCGGAGCCTGAGGAGGCCCGCCAGCGCCCTATCGAGGAGGAACGACAGCGTGACCTACGTCATCGCGCAGCCTTGTGTCGACGTGAAGGACAAGGCGTGCATCGAGGAGTGCCCGGTCGACTGCATCTACGAGGGCCAGCGGTCCTTGTACATCCACCCGGACGAATGCGTCGACTGTGGTGCCTGTGAGCCGGTCTGCCCGGTCGAGGCGATCTTCTACGAGGACGACACTCCGGAGGAGTGGAAGGACTACTACAAGGCGAACGTCGAGTTCTTCGACGAGCTGGGCTCTCCCGGTGGTGCCAGCAAGCTGGGTCTGATCGAGCGCGACCACCCCTTCATCGCCGCGCTGCCGCCGCAGGCCGAGTAATCCGCAGGCGGCCAAGCGGCCCCGCAAACCGCGCCGCCGCGGGGGCCGGGGGGGGGGGGACCCCCCGAAACACCCCCCCCCGCGCCGGGGGGGGGGGGGGACCGCAAAACATAGACAGACAGAAAAAAGCCAGAGGACCCC
>NZ_JBHYKH010000468.1:0-7157 GCF_042741275.1 Streptomyces sp. NPDC058964 | reverse complement strand
CGGGCTTATCGCCGTGGGCCGGGTCGAGGACCGCATCGGGGTCGTGCTCAGCCGCAAACGGGAACGGGCGGGGGCGGTGCTCGGTTCCGGGGAGGCGGCGCTCACGGAACTGACGGACGCGGAACTGGCCGATCTGGTGCAACTGGGCGGGGAGGCGCGATGAGCCGGTACGACAACGACATGGAACGCACGTTTCCCGCTCTGCCGCCCACGCACGGGCGGGGCTTCGCGCAGACGTGGTGGGGCCGGGCCTGGCTGCGGGCCCTGGAGGACACGGCGCTGGACGCGGCACAGGTCAAGGCCGGACGCAGGCTCGCGCGCGCGGGCGCGGTGGGCGCGGTGTCGGTGCGCCCGGGCCGGGTGACTGCGGTGGTGCGGGAGCCGGGCCGCGCGGCGCAGCGGGCCGACGTCCTGCTGCCGGAACTGTCACAGGAGCAGTGGGCCCGATTCCTGGACCTGGCCATCGGGCGTTCCGGGCACGTCGCGGCGCTGCTCGACCGGGAACTGCCCCCTCACCTGGTCGAGGACGCGGCGGCCGAGGGGATCGAGCTCCTGCCGGGCCTGGGCGACCTGGAGCCGGAGTGCGGCTGCGACGCCTGGGACCATTGCGGACACACGGCCGCGCTCTGCCATCAGGTGGCACGGCTGCTGGACGAGGATCCGTTCGTCCTGCTGCTGATGCGGGGTCGCGGGAGGAGCGCCTTCTTCGACGCCCTGCAGAGGCGCGGTGCCTCCCCGGTCGAGCCGGGAGCCGTACCGAACGGTGTCGATGCCGCGGAGGCCTGGGCGGGCGGGGACATCCTGCCCCGGTTGCCCGAGCTGCCGGGCGTTCCAGAGGCGCCCGGCGCACCGCCGTCCCTGGACGCGGAGACACCACCCGTCCCCGGAGCCGACCCGTCGGCCCTGGAATACCTGGCCGCGCGGACCGCCGTGGAGGCGCACCGGCTGCTGGCGGAGGCCCTGCGCGCGGAGCCGGAACCTGCGGTGGCCGAAGTCGGGTTGACGCGGGCCCAAGATGCGGTGCGCCTTGCCGCGGGCGACCCCGAAGGGGCCGTCGCGGAGCGGCTGGCCGACGGTTCCGGGCGTGGCCGGAACGGGCTCGCGACGGCCGTGCGCGCCTGGCGCCATGGTGGTGCGGCCGCTCTGTCCGTGCTCGACGAACCGTGGCAGGTGTCGGGCGAATGCCTCGTACGCGCGCGTGCCGCCCTCGATGCGGCATGGGACGAGGACGACCGGCCGTCACTGCGGGCGTCGGACAACCGGTGGACCGTCCCTGGAAAGGGAATTCAGCTGCGCCTGGGACGGGACGGCCGCTGGTGGCCGTACATCGAGGAGCACGGATTGTGGACGCCGGCGGGAGGCCCGGCGCACGATCCTGCGGCGGCCCTGGCGACGGCCCGGCTCGCACTCGAGGACGAACCGTCCGAGGACGTCTGACACGCGCGCACGAACGGTGGGCGGGGCGCGGCCCGGGGAGGCCCGCCCGAGGAAGTCCCCCAGTCCGTCGCGACCCTGACGGTGGTTCACTGACACGAATTCCGCATGACCGACGAGTGGACGACCTCCTCCGTTCACCCGTGGGTCGCACGGTGTTCCACCGGGGAGCCAAATCTGGCCGCTGTCAACGAACTTGCTTTCAGGAGGACCGATGTCCCCGCACGCCCCCGGCCGGCGCCGCGTCAACCGATCCGTCGCGACAGGTCTGCCCCTTGCCCTCGCGGCAGCCCTCGTGGCCGCCGGTACGGCCGCGGCGGCACCGTCCGGGAACTCCGCGCGCGTCGTCCGCACGGCGACGCTCGGGAACATTCCGCTGGGCGCCTTCAGCAACGCGCTGGTGCCCGGCAGTGTGGACAACGACCGGGGGGTGGACCTCGGCGGCATCGGCAGCGACATCTACCCGGCGGGGCGCAAGGGCGAGTACTGGACGGTCACCGATCGCGGGCCCAACGGCCAGATCAAGGTGGACGGCAAGAAGCGCCGCACGTTCCCCGTACCGGGCTTCGACCCGACCATCGTGAAGATCCGCGTCTTTGGTGACCGTGTCGAGGTGATCGACGCGATTCCGCTGACCACGTCGTCCGGCAAGGCCGTCACCGGGCTGCCCGACCAGCAGGGACGCGACGAGGCGCCGTACTCCTACGACGCGAGGACGGCGCTGTCGTACAACCCGAACGGTCTGGACACCGAGGGCATCGTGCGGGCGGCGGACGGGAGCTTCTGGCTCGTCGACGAGTACGGCCCGTCGCTGATCCACGTCTCCGCGCGCGGGAAGGTGCTCGCGCGTTACGTGCCCAAGGGGCTGAACCTGACGGGAACCGACTATCCGGTGGTGGAGGCCCTGCCCTCGATCCTGCTGCACCGGAAGATCAACCGCGGGTTCGAGGGACTGGCCCAGCTGCCCTGCGGTGACCTGGTGATGGCCCTGCAAAGCCCGCTCTCCCTGCCGGACGGGGACGCCGGCGATGCCTCGCGCACCACGCGTCTGCTGCGCTTCTCGGCCGAGAAAAAGGCCGTCACCGCCGAGTACGCGTACCGGTTCGACCCTGTGAACGTGGTCGACCCGAGCGAGGACGACACGTCCGAGCTGAAGATCTCGTCGGTGGTCGCCGTGGGCGGCGACCGGCTGCTCGTGGAGGAGCGCACCGACAAGGCGGCCCGGCTGCAACTGGTCAAGCTCGGGCACAAGGCGGACATCCTCGGTGGTCCCTGGGACGACGACACCACGTCCCCGTCGCTGGAGCAGCTGGAGGACCCGGCGGCCGCGGGTGTCCCGGTGCTCGCCAAGCGCCTCGTCGTGGACCTGGGCGCGGTGAGCGGTGTACCGGGGAAGATCGAGGGCATCACGCGCGTGGACCACGACACGCTCGCCCTCATCAACGACAACGACTTCGGGATGACGGACGGCACCGGCGCCTTCGACGCGCAGGGCCGCCTGGTCGACAGCGGCGTCGAGACGACGGTGACGTACGTCCGGCTGCCCAAGGGCGTCTAGCCACCGGGTCAGGGAAGTTCGTCCACGAGGGACGGCAGGATCGATTCGAGACCGCTCGGCACTTCGGAGGGGAACTGCGAGGGCAGTCCGCTCGGCAGCTTCGACGGCAGTCCGCCGGGCAGGCTGAAGGAGGGCCGGGGAGGGCCGCTCGTGCTCGCGCCGCTCCCCGCGGGCGGCTTCCTGTCCGGCGAGCCGTCCCCGCCGGAGGCCATCAGCACGACCGCGGCGAAGGCCGCAGCGGAGACGAGCACGGCCAGCAGGGCGAACAGCGGGCCCCGACGCCGTCTCGAGGGTTCGCTCCCAGCGACCACGGCCGGTGGGCCGTAGCCTCCGGACGGCGGTCCGAAGCCATCATGCGGAGCCGGGGTGTCGTCGGGCGGATACGGCGGTACGGGCGGCATGGCCATACCGTCAAGAGTCGCCTCTTATCGGGCATGGCGCGACCCCCGCGCGGAAGTTGACACGGACTCACGCCATGGGTGGCATGATTCCTGAGCATTCCGTGCGGGGGTCACCCGCTCACGCGCACATCGAGCGAGGCACGCGCGTACGGGACGGTGGTGAGCCCGCACACCGCACGCGCGCGTGCGTTCAGCCACGCGCCCCCAGCAGGTGGTCCATGGCCAGCTGGTCGAGCTGCTCGAAGGCCATCCCGCGCGCGGCGGCCGCCTCCGCATCGAAGTCCTCGAAGGCCGTACGGTCGGCGAGCAGCTCCTGCAGACCGTCCGCCGCGGTGGGCTGGGCCAGCTGGTCGAGCCGCGAGGCGCGCAGCGCAGCCTGGACCTCCGGGGCGGCACGGAAGGCGGCCGAACGCTCCTTCAGGATGAGGTAGTTGCGCATGCAGCCGGCCGCCGATGCCCATACCCCGCCGAAGTCCTCGGTCCGCGGCGGCTTGAAGTCGAAGTGCCGGGGACCGTCGTAACCGGCGCTCTCCAGGAGGTCGACGAGCCAGAAGGCGGACCGCAGGTCACCGGCGCCGAAGCGCAGGTCCTGGTCGTACTTGATGCCGGACTGGCCGTTGAGGTCGATGTGGAAGAGCTTGCCCGCCCACAGGGCCTGCGCGATGCCGTGCGGGAAGTTCAGCCCCGCCATCTGCTCGTGGCCGACCTCGGGGTTGACGCCGTACAGCTCGGGCCGCTCCAGACGCTCGATGAACGCGAGGGCGTGGCCGACGGTGGGCAGCAGGATGTCGCCGCGCGGCTCGTTCGGCTTGGGCTCGATGGCGAAGCGCAGGTCGTAGCCCTGGGAGGTGACGTACTCCCCGAGGAGGTCGAAGGCCTCCTTCATGCGGTCGAGGGCGACGCGTACGTCCTTGGCGGCGCCGGACTCGGCACCCTCGCGGCCACCCCAGGCCACGTACGTCTTCGCGCCGAGCTCCGCCGCCAGGTCGATGTTGCGGATGGTCTTGCGCAGGGCGTAGCGGCGCACGTCGCGGTCGTTGGCGGTGAACGCGCCGTCCTTGAACACCGGGTGGGTGAAGAGGTTCGTCGTGGCCATCGGCACGGTCAGACCGGTCGCGTCCAGGGCCTGGCGGAAGCGCTTGATGTGCGACTCGCGTTCGGCGTCGGAGGACCCGAAGGGGATCAGGTCGTCGTCGTGGAAGGTCACACCGTACGCACCGAGTTCCGCCAGGCGCTGCACCGTCTCGACCGGGTCGAGGGCACGCCGTGTGGCGTCGCCGAACGGGTCCCTTCCCTGCCAGCCGACGGTCCACAGGCCGAAGGTGAACCTGTCCTCGGGGGTGGGCTGGTAGCTCATGCCGTGACTCCTTGCTTGCTTCGACTATTTCGTCATGGCCGTTTACAAATTAGTATGCGGTCGCGTCTCTGGGAAGAGACAAGATGTCCTCGAAGGGGTGACGTACGGGTCGCCACTGCCTGGGCATACCGGAAAACACCAGGTCAGAGCCCGCGAGCCGCGGGAAAGGGAGTGCCCGATGTCAGCAGCCGAGGGTCCGCTCGTCGTCGGCGTGGACACGTCCACCCAGTCCACCAAGGCGCTGGTCGTCGACGCGTCGACCGGCGAGGTCGTGGCGAGCGGCCAGGCACCGCACACCGTCACCTCCGGCGCCGGCCGGGAGAGCGACCCGCGCCAGTGGTGGGACGCGCTGTGCGAGGCGCTGCGCCAGTGCGGTGACGCGGCGCGCGAGGCGGCCGCGGTGTCGATCGGCGGCCAGCAGCACGGTCTGGTCACCCTCGACGCCCAGGGCGAGCCGGTCCGGCCCGCCCTGCTGTGGAACGACGTGCGCTCGGCCCCCCAGGCCCGCCGTCTGGTGGAGGAGCTGGGCGGCCCCAAGAGCTGGGCCGAACGCACGGGCAGCGTGCCCGGAGCCTCCTTCACGGTCACGAAGTGGGCCTGGCTCGCCGAGAACGAGCCGGACGCCGTCCGCGCCACCACGGCCGTACGGCTCCCCCACGACTACCTCACCGAGCGGCTGACCGGTCAGGGCACCACCGACCGCGGCGACGCCTCCGGCACCGGCTGGTGGGCGTCCGGGACCGAGTCGTACGACGAGGAGATCCTCCGGCACGTGGGGCTCGACCCCGCGCTGCTTCCCCGGGTCGTGCGACCGGGTGAGGTGGCCGGAACGGTGCGCGACAGCCACGACCTGCCGTTCTCCAAGGGCACCCTGGTCGCACCGGGGACCGGCGACAACGCGGCGGCGGCCCTGGGCCTCGGGCTGCGGCCGGGCACTCCGGTGCTGAGCCTCGGCACGTCGGGCACGGTGTACGCCGTCTCCAAGCGCCGCCCGGCCGACCCGACCGGCACCGTCGCGGGCTTCGCCGACGCCCACGGAGACTGGCTCCCGCTGGCCTGCACCCTGAACTGCACACTCGCCGTCGACCGCGTCGCGGCGCTGCTGGGTCTGGACCGCGAGGCCGTCGAGCCCGGCACCTCGGTCACCCTCCTGCCGTACCTGGACGGCGAGCGCACCCCGAACCTGCCGAACGCCGCCGGTCTGCTGCACGGGCTGCGCCACGACACGACGGGCGGGCAGATCCTGCAGGCCGCGTACGACGGAGCGGTCCACTCGCTGCTCGGCGCGCTGGACCTGGTGCTCGACGAGGACGCGGACCGGAGCACACCGCTGCTGCTGATCGGCGGCGGGGCCCGCGGCACGGCCTGGCAGCAGACCGTGCGGCGGTTGTCGGGGCGGCCGGTGCAGGTGCCCGAGGCCAAGGAGCTGGTCGCGCTCGGTGCGGCCGCGCAGGCGGCCGGACTGCTGACCGGCGAGGACCCGGCCGCGGTCGCCCGCCGCTGGGACACGGCCGCCGGGCCGGTGCTGGAGGCCGCGGAGCGGGACGAGGAGACACTGGCCAGGATCGCCAAGGTACTCTCCGACGCGGCCCCGCTGCTGGAGCGGGGGACGGCCGCCCTCTGACCGACGCCCGCTGACGGAGCCCGGCGGGGGACGCCTGTCGGGGACACGGACCAAGGACTGACGGAGGCAATGACCGCACCGCTGCACGAGGCCCGCCCGGCCGGTTCCGGCCGCGCCCTGCCGGACACCCAGCAGGGCATGCGCCGCCGCAATCTCGCACGGGTGATGCACACCGTCAGCGCCGAGGGGCCGCTCTCGCGTGCCGCGGTCGCCTCGCGCATCGGTCTGACGCGCGCGGCGGTGTCGACCCTCGTGGACGAGCTGATCCGCACGGGGCTCCTGGAGGAGCTGGGTCCAGAGCGGCCCGGCCGGGTGGGTCGCCCGGGATCGGCGCTCGCGGTCAGCGGACACGGTCCGGCCGGGATCGGGGCGGAGATCGGGGTCGACCATCTCGCGGTGTGCGCGGTCGATCTGCGTGGCGAGATCCGCGCGCGGGCGGTGCGGCACGGCACGAACCGGGGCCGCGCTGCCGGACCGGTGATCCGGGAGCTCACGGCGCTGATACATCGGGTGGTCGCCGAGGCGGAGCAGGTGGGGCTGTGGCCTGCCGGGCTCGCCGTCGCCGTACCGGGTCTGGTGGCGCGCGACGCCCGCACGGTCGTACGCGCCCCGAACCTCGACTGGAACGACACGGACCTCGGCGCCCTGCTGTCCGTCGGCGTCCCGCTGACCGTGGACAACGAGGCCAATTTCGGTGCCCGGCGCCGCGCGCGGGGGGGGGGGGGGGGCCCCCCCGCCGGGCAGACGCGCGGGGGCGGGGGAGGCGCGCGCGGGCGCGGGCGG
>NZ_JBHYKH010000467.1:6213-7229 GCF_042741275.1 Streptomyces sp. NPDC058964 | reverse complement strand
TGGCGGAGCCGGCGCGGTCTGGCCGGCAGTGCTGCGCGGAGGGGCCCGCGTGGACCCGAACCTGCCGGGCGGCGGCGGGGGGGTCCGTGCGCGGGTTGTTGAGGTCGTCGGTTGTAACAACCACCACCGGTACCAGCGGCCCCTTCCTCCCGAGGCGCTGCCGCCGCGCACCACAAACCCCAGAAGCCACAGCACGAGAATCGCGAGCGCGATCCACCAGAGCAGTTTCACCGCGAATCCGGCACCGAAGAGAATCAGCACGAGAAGCAGAACCAGCAGGATCGGAACCATAGTGAGCTCCTCCTGCCCTCCGGTTTTCCCGTAATCGGGAAATCAGGCCTCCTTGCGGCACAGGATTTCTCCGTGCAGCACGGCGAACCAGCCGTCCTCCCGCTTCCCCCATTCCCGCCAGGCCTCGGAGACGGCCCGCAGCTGTGCGGCGCTGGCGTGACCCCCCTCGGTGGCGCGGTCGGCGTACGCCGAGGCGATGGTGCGGTCCGCCCACAGTCCGCTCCACCACGCCCGCTCCTCCGGCGTGGCGAAGGTCCAGGTGCTGGAGGTGGCCGTGACGTCCGTGAGCCCGGCGCTCAGTGCCCAGGACTTCAGCCGCCGCCCGGCGTCCGGCTCACCGCCGTTGGCGCGGGCGACCCGGCGGTACAGGTCCAGCCAGTCGTTCATCCCCGGCAGCTGTGGATACCACGTCATCGCCGCGTAGTCCGAGTCCCGGACGGCGATGAACCCGCCGGGTCTCGTCACCCGCCGCATCTCGCGCAGCGCCCGCACCGGGTCGCCGACGTGCTGCAGCACCTGGTGGGCGTGGACCACACAGAACGTGTCGTCGGGGTAGTCGAGGGCGTGCACGTCGGCGACCGCGAAGTCCACGTTCGTCAGGCCCCGTCCGGCGGCGGTGGGGCGGGCCGGGGGCGGCGCGCCCGGGGCGTGGTCGACGCCGGGCCCCCGGCCGGGGGGGGGGGGGCCCGCCCGGGCGGGGCCCCGCGGGGGGGCCGGGAGCGGCC
>NZ_JBHYKH010000467.1:0-6203 GCF_042741275.1 Streptomyces sp. NPDC058964 | reverse complement strand
AGCACGCCCGGTGCGTGGTCCACGCC
The DNA here is from genome assembly GCF_042741275.1 of Streptomyces sp. NPDC058964. Classification (NCBI taxonomy): domain Bacteria; kingdom Bacillati; phylum Actinomycetota; class Actinomycetes; order Kitasatosporales; family Streptomycetaceae; genus Streptomyces; species Streptomyces sp. NPDC058964. The sequence continues at coordinate 6,177 of NZ_JBHYKH010000467.1, read as the reverse complement.
GGACACCCGGCCGTCGGGGACCCTCGCCGCCAGGTCGGCGGTGATGGTCCCCGGACCGCAGCCGATGTCCAGGATCCTCATGTGCGGCTTGAGCGAACCGAGCAGATAGGCAGCGGAGTTGGCGGCGGTCCGCCAGGTGTGCGAACGCAGCACCGACTCGTGGTGTCCGTGCGTGTAGACGGCGGTCTCCTGCGGCTTCGGCATGGCTCAACCCCTTCTCGTCGTACCGGCCGACGGGGCGGCGGCCCCGTCCGGCGGCACGCCCACCGTACGCGCGGGTGCCGAATAATGAGACCTGCGTTTCAGAATGTGGACTGGGTGTGGACCGTTCACGGTTCACTCCGGCGACAGCGGGCGGTACACCGTGAGTGCCGCGGGCAGCTTCTCCACCGTCACCACGCCCGCCACCTCCAGGACTTCGCCGTCCACGGCGAGGGGCGTACCCGGCGCGACACCGGCCAGGCGCAGCCGCCGCACCCTGACCGCCCGGTGTGACGAGGAACTGGTCAGCGGCCCCGCGGCGGCGGCCGCCAGCAGGCGCAGCGCGGGCCTGCGGCCGCCGTGCACCACGCGCACGTCCAGCAGTCCGTCCGCCAGGTCGACACGCCGGCCCGGCGCGAGGCCCATCCGGCGGTACATGCCGCAGCCGACGAACAGCATCCACAACGGGCGGACCCCACCGCCGAGTTCGACCTCCAGCGGGTGCCGGTCGGCACGCAGCACCCGCAGCGCGCCCAGCATCCCGGCGGGCCAGCCGCCGATACGGTGCGACCAGCGCTCCCGCTCGCGCACCAGCTCGGGATAGACGCCCAGGCTCAGCGTGTTCAGGAAGACGCCTTCCCGGTCCGCGCAGACGAACCGGCCCACGTCCACGCGCACGGCCTCGCCGCCGCGGACCGCCGGCGCCAGGTCCCGCACGTCCTCCACCCCCAGGTCGTAGGCGAAGTGGTTGAGGGTGCCGCCGGGCAGCACCGCGAGGGGCAGACCGTGGCGCAGCGCGGTCGCGGCGGCCGCGTTCACGGTGCCGTCGCCGCCGCACACCCCAAGGGCCCGGGCCCGGGCCCGGGTGGCGGCCTTTTCCAACTCGGTGCGGACGTCGACCGGTTCGCACTCGACGATCTCCGCCCCCGGCAGCGCGTCCCGCAGCGCCCGCACCCGGTCGGCGGTGCCCGAGGCCCTGTTGGCGACCACCACCAGACCGTCGCCGTCGGCCAGCGCCGGGGCGTGCGCGCGCGGCCGGGCGGGCGGGGCGATCTGGGCCCGGGTCGGCACCAGGGCGCGCACCGCGAAGGCGGCACCCGCGCCGAGGGCGGCACCCGCCACGACATCGCTCGGGAAGTGGACGCCCGTGTAGAGGCGGGACATGGCGACCGAGAACGCCACCGGCGCCAGCGCCGCGCCCCACGCCGGGGACTCCAGGCCCACCCCGGCCGCGAAGGCGGCCGCCGACGCCGCGTGACCCGACGGGAAGGAGGTGGTGATCGGCTGCCGCTTCAGCAGCCGGACCGCCGGGACCGGGTCGAGCGCGGGCCGGCGGCGGTGCACCGAGCGCTTGCCGAGCGTGTTGATGGCCAGCGAGGCAAGGCTCAGCGAGGCGATGCCGCGCACCGCGGCCCGGCGGGCGCGCGGCGTGCGGCTCGCCGCGATCCCGGCCGCCGCCGCGAACCACAGCACCCCGTGGTTCGCGCTCCGGCTCAGTCTCGGCAGCACGCGCCCGGCACCCGGCCAGTGCCACTCGGCGGCCCGCTCGAAGAGGCGGCGGTCGAGGGCGAGCAGCCGATCGCGCAGGGCGCGCCGGCCGGGCTTCGGGACGGTGAGGTCGACATCTGGACTCATAGGGAGCCGGGTACCCTGAAGCCGCCGTTTCCTGTGCGTCGGCGGTGCGATCGAGCGAGAGGAACCCCGATGCGCCTGTTCCTCGTCCGCCACGGGCAGACCCCGTCCAACGTCGACTTCCTGCTGGACACCGCCGTACCCGGACCGGGCCTGACCCCTCTCGGGGAGCGGCAGGCCGCCGCCCTGCCGGCGGCCCTCGCGCACGAGGACCTCGGCGCCGTCTACGCCTCCACGCTCATCCGTGCGCAGCTGACGGCCGCCCCCGTGGCGGCCGCACGCGGCCTCGACGTGCTCGTCCGCGACGGCATACGCGAGGTGTCCGCCGGGTATCTGGAGATGCTGCCCGGCGACTCCGAGCGGGGCCGGCACTACATGCGGACCGTGTTCGCCTGGGCGGTGGGCGACACCTCCCTGCGGATTCCGGGCGGGGAGAGCGGCACGCAGGCGCTGGCGCGGTACGACGCCGTGATCGCCGAGGCCGCCGCGAGCGGTGCCCCGGCCGTCGCCATGGTCAGCCACGGCGCGGCGATCCGGATGTGGACGGCCGCCCGCGCCGAGAACGTCGACGTGTCCTTCGCCGCCTCCCGCCCGCTCGCGAACACCGGCCTGGTCGTCCTGGAGGGATCGCCCCGCGACGGCTGGAAGGCGCTGTCCTGGGCGGGCGCGGCCGTGGCGCCCGCGGGGGAGGGCGGTCCGACCGGGCGGCCGACGGACGCGGCCGGATAACGGTTTGCCGCAGGTCGGGGGCGCCCCGCAGAATGCGTGCCCATGGGACATCTGGAAGCCGCGCACCTCGAGTACCACCTCCCCGACGGGAGGACGCTGCTCGGTGACGTGTCCTTCCGGGTCGGCGAGGGCGCCGCGGTCGCCCTGGTCGGCCCCAACGGCGCGGGCAAGACCACCCTGCTCCGGCTGGTCTCCGGCGAGCTGAAACCGCACGGCGGCACGGTCACGGTGAGTGGCGGCCTGGGCGTGATGCGTCAGTTCGTGGGGTCCGTACGGGACGAGACGACCGTACGCGACCTGCTCGTGTCCGTCGCACCGCCTCGGATCCGCGAGGCCGCGCGGGCCGTGGACGAGGCCGAGCACGCCATCATGACCGTCGACGACGAGGCCGCCCAGCTGCGGTACGCGCAGGCCCTCGCCGACTGGGCCGAGGTGCGCGGCTACGAGGCCGAGACGCTGTGGGACATGTGCACCACGGCCGCGCTCGGCGTGCCCTACGAGCGCGCGCAGTGGCGGCAGGTGCGCACCCTCTCCGGCGGCGAGCAGAAGCGACTGGTGCTCGAGGCCCTCTTCCGCGGCACCGACGAAGTGCTGCTGCTCGACGAGCCGGACAACTACCTCGACGTGCCCGGGAAGCGATGGCTGGAGGAGCGGCTGCGGGAGACCCGCAAGACGGTCCTGTTCGTCTCCCACGACCGCGAACTCCTCGCCCGCGCCGCCGAGAAGATCGTCTCCGTCGAACCGGGCCCCGCGGGCGCCGACGCCTGGGTGCACGGCGGCGGCTTCGCCACGTACCACGAGGCCCGGCGTGAACGCTTCGCCCGCTTCGAGGAGTTGCGCAGACGCTGGGACGAGAAGCACGCCCAGCTGAAGAAGCTCGTGCTGAACCTCCGTCAGGCGGCCTCCGTCAGCCATGAGCTGGCCTCCCGCTATCAGGCCGCACAGACCCGGCTGCGCAAGTTCGAGGAGGCGGGGCCGCCGCCCGAGCCGCCACGCGAGCAGGACATCACCATGCGTCTGAAGGGCGGCCGCACCGGCGTGCGCGCCCTCACCTGCGCGGGACTCGAGCTGACCGGCCTGATGAAGCCCATCGACCTGGAGGTCTTCTACGGCGAACGGGTCGCCGTGCTCGGCTCCAACGGCTCCGGCAAGTCCCACTTCCTGCGCCTGCTCGCCGGCGAGGACGTGGCCCACACGGGGCAGTGGAAGCTCGGCGCCCGCGTCGTCCCCGGCCACTTCGCCCAGACGCACGCCCACCCCGAACTGCGGGGCCGCACCCTCCTGGACATCCTGTGGAAGGAACACTCCCAGGACCGGGGCGCGGCCATGTCCCGGCTGCGCCGCTACGAGCTCACCAACCAGGCCGAGCAGTCCTTCGACCGCCTCTCCGGCGGCCAGCAGGCCCGCTTCCAGATCCTGCTGCTGGAGCTCCAGGGCGCCACCGCGCTGCTCCTGGACGAGCCGACGGACAACCTCGACCTGGAGTCCGCCGAGGCCCTCCAGGAGGGGCTCGAGGCCTTCGAGGGCACGGTCCTCGCGGTCACCCACGACCGCTGGTTCGCCCGCTCCTTCGACCGCTACCTGGTCTTCGGCAGCGACGGCCGGGTCCGGGAGACGCCGGAGCCGGTGTGGGACGAGCGCCGGGTCGAGCGGGTCCGGTAGCCACGCAGGCCCGTCGGCGGGACTGTGCGTACAGTGGAGGCAGAAAAGCGACCACGACGAGCGGGGCACCATCATGACCGGAGTCGACCCGGACCGTCTGGACGACCAGCAGCTCATGAAGGAGCTGGAGACGATCCACCGCACGCGCCACGACACCCTGCTGTACGGCTCTAACGACGCACTGCGCGCCCACAACGAGCGTATGGCGCAGCTGGAGGGCGAGTACCTGCGGCGCAACCCCCGCCGCCTGATCACCGCGGGCCGCACCCGGGAGGGTGCCCGTGAGCGCGGCTGCGGCGGGGCGGCGGTGCCCGGCGCCTGAGGTGCCCGCGCCGCGGCCCGAGCCGCGGCGCTCACGTCGAGCAGCACATCACCGAACGCCCGTACGGGCGGATCCCGGCCCCGGATCCTGACCTCCTCGCCGACCCGGGTGCCGCCCCACGGGCTCACTCACGTGCCGCCAGCCCCTCGGCCAGCTGCTGGACGTTGTCGTAGCGCGCCGCCCTCGGCAGCCGCCGTACCGCCGCGACCAGGTCGTCGGGCGCCTGCCCGCGGCGCAGGGCGCCGGCCAGCTCGCCCGGCGCGGCCGGGAACGCGCCGCGCGCCAGATACCGGGCCAGTTCCAGCCGTACCGACGCCAGGGACGGCCGCTCGCCGGTCCCGGGCACCACCGGACCGCGCCAGATCACGGGGTCGTCCTCCGCGGTGGGTTCCGGATCCTGCCACTCCTCGGTACGGGTCGGGTGCCCGGACCTGAGCAGGCCCTGGAGCTCGTGCTTCATCTCGTCGTCCCGGTGGACGCTCAACCGGGCACTGCCTCGCTGCATGGCTCCCTCCAGATGTTCAGGGGGTGCGACTTCAGGGGGTGCGCACCGCGTACCCCGACACCGCTCGCCGACACAACGCGACACGGGTGTTTGCCCCCCAGGGCGCGGGGCAGGCGCAGTCTCAGTGCTTCGGACAGGAGGCACGTCCGTGGGAGCGGCCGACCGCGTCACGGGTGCCTCCGTCCGGTTGCGGAGCGGCTCCCACGGTGACCGTCCGACCCAGCAGGTCAGGGGAGTTGCGACGCACTATGCCCAACCCAGCCAGCACGAAGCACCACCCGCACGACGACGCGCCCGACACCGCGCACGCCTTCCGCCAACTCGCCACGCTCCCGCCGGGACCGCGGCGCGACCGGCTCCGCGACGAGATCGTGGAGGCATGGCTGCCCATGGCCGAACGGATCGCGGGACGGTTCCGCAACCGGGGCGAGAGCTACGAGGACCTGCGCCAGGTGGCCGCCCTCGGCCTCGTCAAGGCCGTGGACCGGTACGACCCCGAGCGCGGCAAGGCCTTCGAGAGCTTCGCCGTGCCCACGGTCACCGGCGAGATCAAGCGGCACTTCCGGGACCACATGTGGACCCTGCACGTACCGCGCCGGATCCAGGACCTGCGCAACCGGGTCCGCTTCGCCTGCCGCGACCTGTCCCAGAGCGCCCCGGGGCAACGGCCCACCGTGGCCGAGATCGCCGGGCATGCGAACATGAGCGAGGACGACGTCCGGGCCGGCCTGGAGGCGCTGGAGAGCTTCAGCGCCCTGTCCCTGGACGCCGAGCTGCCCGGCAGCAACGACGGGTACTCGCTCGCCGAGGCCCTCGGCTCGGCCGACCCCGCGCTCGACACGGTCGTGGACCGGGAGGCCGTCAAGCCCCGGCTGGCTGCGCTGCCCGAGCGGGAACGGGCCATCCTCTACATGCGCTTCTTCGGGGACATGACACAGGGCCGGATTGCCGAACAGCTGGGTATCTCGCAGATGCACGTCTCCCGGCTGATCAACCGCTGCTGCGAGCGGCTGCGCGACCAGGTGATGCGCGACGCCACGTAGGCGCCGGGCAGCCGGGGCGCGCGCGGGGGGGCCCCCGCCCGGGGGCGGGGGGGGCCGCCGGCGGCGGGCCCAGGCCGCGGGAG
>NZ_JBHYKH010000466.1:3186-7231 GCF_042741275.1 Streptomyces sp. NPDC058964 | reverse complement strand
AACGGGGCTATCCAAGACGGCTCCGACGCCGTGATCACACCAGCCACACCAAGATCATCTCACCCCTGACCAGGGGTTACGGGACAGCCCTTAGTGCCGCATCAGACAACCTTCGCCCTGTTGTGCGGTTGTGACCTGTACGGTCCTCGGATCGGGAGAGTAGGTCCGACTTGTGCGGTCGAGTCCTAATTGCTGGTTCCGTAGGCGGCCATGAACATGTCCAGCAGTCCGTCGACCGCGTCCTCGTCGATGGGGCGGGTTGACAGCAGGCTGCGGTAGTACAGCGTGCCGCACAGCACCTCGGCGGCGAATTCCAGATTCGCTTCCGCGGTCAGTTCACCGGTGCGCTGGGCGCGGGTGATTCGGTCGAGGGTGCTCTGCTCGACGGTGACCAGGAATCGTTCGTGCAGGGTCGCCCGCAGCGTTGAATCGGCCTGCGCCTCGGCGATGACTGCGCGGTAGACGGGGCCGATCGGCGGGCTGGAGAGGGCGAGGCCCGAGCGTAGGAACTGTTCGCGCAAATCCGCGCGGACGTCCCCGGTGTCGCGGTAGTCCAGGTCGCTGGTCCACACGCGGCTGAGCGCGTCGAGCAGCAGCGCCGACATGGACGGCCAGCGCCGGTAGATCGTGTGTTTTCCGACCCCGGCCCTTCGGCCAACCGCCTCGATGCTCAGGCCCGCGTATCCGACCTCCGCAGCCAGATCGAGGGTTACCTGCAGCAGCTCTTCGGTGCGCGCGGCGCCTCGGCGTCTCGGCGTGGCGGGCGTGTCGGTCATGCCACCATCCTAACGGCACATGGCGTGCCGTTGACAATGTCGAGGGCTGCGCGCAGTATTTCAGAGTCGATCGGCACGTCGCGTGCCGATGTCGGATGTGGCGGCACGTCGCCACGCACGCGCCCAAGATCCAGTACATCAGACCCTCAAAGGGAGATCTGTCATGAGCAGCACCGAAAGCAGCACGCACGAGGGATTCACGGCCGAGGAGCGGGCCGCGATGAAGGACCACGCCCAAGAGCTGAAGACGGCAGCCCGCCGCAGCTCGCGCGCGGACAAGGCGGCGGAGGCGGAGCGGGACGTGCTCGCGAAGATCGCCGAGATGCAGGACTCGGACCGGATCATGGCTGAGCGGATCCATGCCGTCATCACAGCCAGCGCCCCGGCCCTCGCGCCGAAGCTCTGGTACGGGATGCCCGCCTACGCGCTGGACGGCAAGGTCGTGTGCTTCTTCCAGAGCGCGGAGAAGTTCAAGGCGCGCTACGCGACGCTCGGGTTCAGCGACCAGGCGAAGCTGGACGAGGGCACGATGTGGGCGGCCGGTTTCGCCCTGACCGAGGTGACGGCTGAGGTGGAGGCGCGGATCGGTGCGCTCGTGAAGCAGGCGGTGAGCTAAGGCGCGCCCGGTGAACGGGCTGGGCCTGTGGCACCTTAGCGTGCTCGGCGGCCTGGCGCTGCTGGTACAGCATCTGCTGCGCGCCTTCACTGACGACGTCGAGGCGCCAGGCTGACCACAGCAGGTGGCAAATCCTGCCAACTGCATGCTCAGTTGCAGATGTGACGCGCCGTCCGGGTGCCGCTTCGGACGGCGCGCGTGCGCCAGGCTGGGCTGATGGCAGAGCGAGTGCGGGTCCGCGAGATCGATGACGCCGAGGGCAGACGGCTGCTGCGGATCATCCGCAGGGGCACCGGGTCGGTGGTGACCTGGCAGCGGGCCCAGATGGTGCTGCTGTCCGCCCAGGGCATGCCCGTGGCGAAGATCGCCGAGGTCACGTTTACCAGCGCGTACCGGATCCGGGACGTGATCCACAACTTCAACACCGACGGCTTCGACTCGCTCTACCTCAAGTACAAGGGCGGGCGACCCAAGACCTTCACCCTCTCGGAACGCCGCGAGATCAAGCAGATCGCCAAGTCCAAGCCGGCCGAACACGGCCTGCCGTTTTCGACCTGGAGCCTGGCCAAGCTGGCCGACTTCCTGGTCGCCGAGGGGGTGGTCGACGACATCAGCCACGAGGGCCTTCGGGTCCTGCTTCGTGAGGAGGGCGTCTCGTTTCAACGCGTGAAGACCTGGAAGACCTCCCGCGACCCCGACTATGCCGCCAAGAAGGCCCGCGTCGAGCACCTCTACGCGATCGCCCACCGCGAGGTCATACCCGAGGAAGGCGAGCCCGAAGTCATCTTCTGCATGGACGAGTTCGGCCCGCTCAACCTCCAACCCCACCCAGGGCGGCAGTGGGCCGAGCGCGGCGGCCGGCACAAGGATCCCGACCGGGAACCCCGGCCCCGCCGACGGGCGACCTACACCCGCCCGCACGGGGTCAGGCACCTGTTCGCCGCCTATGACCTGGCCCAGGACAAGCTCTACGGCCACATCAAGCCGAAGAAGAACCGCACGAGGTTTCTGGAGTTCTGCCGCTACCTGTGCAGTCTCCACCCGCCCAAGATCCGCATCGCGATCGTGCTCGACAACTTCTCCCCGCACCTGACCACCAAGAAGGACACCCGGGTCGGCGACTGGGCGGCAGCCAACAACGCCGAGTTCGCCTACACGCCGACCAACAGTTCCTGGCTCAACCGCATCGAGGCCCAGTTCACCGTCTTGCGCTACTTCACGCTGGACGGCACCGACCACGCCAGCCACAAGGAGCAGGGCAGCATCCGCCGCTTCATCATCTGGCGAACAAGTACGCCAAGGACGAGCGCCGGCGCCTGCCGCGACCTCGTCGAGCAGGGCGGTGCCGGAGGCGTTGTCAGGCCCGGCACCCCTCCGTCACCGCCGCCCCGCCCATCACGGCCACCGCTGACGGCATATGCGTACGACCCGATGCCTGCTCCTCGCGGCGGCCGCCGCAGTCTTCGCCACCACGTTCACCGCCGCCCCGCCCATCACGACCACCGCTGCGACGGCTTCGCCGTGCGCGACGAAGTTGACGGTCGTCCAGCGGGCGGCTGTGCGCGCCGGCCTGCATGGAATGACGGCGCGGTCGCCACGCCCCGTGCGCCGCTTGTGCGCCGTCTCAGGAAGGGCGAGACGGTGACGTCGTGCGTCGTCGTGATCGGCCGGGGGCGCAGCGAGTACCGCGAGTGCGGTGGCGGCAGTAGCGGCAGCTTCTGGCGGATCGTCCCCGGCGGACAGGTCCCGCCTCGCTGCCTGAGAGGGCGGTATGTGACGTGATGTCGTAGCTGTCGTCACTGGAACGTGTGGGATCGCTGCATCTCCGCTGTCCGGGAGGCATGGGGGCGCTGGAGTGTCACCCGTGAGCGACCGCCAGTCCTACAAGAACGACTTATCCGATGAGCGCTGGGCCCTGATCGAGCCCGTGATCACCTCGTGGAAGGCCCGGCACCCCTCCGTCAGCGGCCACCAGGGCAACCACGACGTGCGGGAACTCGTCAACGCCCTGCTCTACCAGTCCCGCACCGACTGCCAGTGGGACTACCTCCCCCACGACCTGCCGACCGCCGGCGCGGTGAAGTACTACTTCTACAAGGGGCGCGGCGACGGCACCGACCGGACCATCTACGACCATCTACGAGCTACTGCGCTGGCAGGTGCGGGAAAAGGGGGGCCCATTAGCCGATCCCAGCCTGGTGGTGCTCGACGCCCAAAGCCTGCATGCCGCCGCCGGGGTGCCGCCGGGACGATGGGGCGGGACGCGGCCAAGAAGGTCCCGGGCCTGGTGATCGCGGTGGTGGTGCTCGCCGCCTCCGTCCACGACAACGCCTCCGGCACCGCCTGCTCGACGAGGTCGCGGCAGGCGCCGGCACCGTGCAGAAGGCCCTCGTGGACCGGGGTTCAAGACGACCGTCGTGGACCACGGGAAGCAGCTGGCCATCGGCGTCGAAGTCGTCGAGCGCAACCCGGCCGAGACGGGGTTCGTGCCCCAGCACAAGCGGTGCATTGTGGAGCAGACGAACGGGATCTTGATGCTCCACCGCAGGCTGGTGCGTGACGACGGGCACCGGCCCGCCTCGGCCGAGTCCCGGGTGTACTGGGCGATAAACGACGGGATTTCGAAGATACAGGCCCGCACCACCCCCCCCCC
>NZ_JBHYKH010000466.1:0-3176 GCF_042741275.1 Streptomyces sp. NPDC058964 | reverse complement strand
CCGCCACCGGGGGTCCTTTGTGGCGCTGAGGCTGGGTATCTGGTTGGCCCCCGGCGGGGGGGGGGGGGGGGCGGGGCACGGCCCCGCCGGGGCGGTGTCGGTGGTTTTGTGGGCGATAAGCGACTGGATGTCGAAGATACTGGCCGGCACCTCCACACCCGCCTGGCTCGGAGCATGACCGGTGGGGAGCTGACGTTGGGGGCGCTGCTGGCGCGGCCGGAGGGGCGGGAGCTGGAGATCGCCGCGCAGGCCGAAGGAGCCCGGGAGAGGATCGCGGAGCTGACCGCACTGCTGGTCGGGTTCGACACCGCCGCCGAGGAGATCCGGATCACTCCCAAGACGCTGCCGGAGCTGCCCGATCCGCCACCACCCGTGCCGCTGGCCGCGAAGCTGCCGGACCATCCGGCCCACCAGCAGATCATGGCGATGTTCGCCGCGACCGATGCCCCCCCTGCGGGCGCGAGCGGTGTGTGAGGCGATGGACTTGGGGATCGTTCCCAGCAACATCAACGACCTCCGTCTGGAGCTCAAGCGGCTCGCCGAGCGGGGGATCCTGGCCGAGACGGAGCAGGGGCTGTTCACCCTGCCACGGCCGTAGCCCTTCCGGCGGGCCGCAACCAGCCTGCTCAGCCCAACCGAAAGACCAAACCGGGCATCACCTCAGGTGCCGCCCTCTGGGGGCGCTCGGTCGCGTCGATGAGCGGCCACGACGTTCTGTCAGCCCGCCGAGAAAACCCGTTGCGAGTGACCCGCATCGGATGTCTGATTGATCGGCCACCGGTCAGGGGAGGGAACATGAGGACGTCGCTGCCCACCCCCTCGTTGCACACCGCTCGCCTTCGACTGCGTGCCTTCGAAGACGCGGATGCGAACGACCTCTTCGCACTGCACAGCAGCGCCTACGTGCTGCGCTACTGGGACGCGCCACCGTGGAGCGAACGCGTGCGCGCCGAGAACTTCATCACGGCTTGCCGGCAGATGGCACAGGAGGGCACCGGGGCGCGGCTGGCCGTAGAACGTGTCTCCGACGGGGCGTTCATCGGCTGGTGCAGCCTGAACAGGTGGAATCCGGACTACCGCAGCGCGTCGCTTGGCTACTGCTTCGACGATGCTGCGTGGGGCCACGGCTACGCGACCGAGGCCGCGCGCGCTCTGCTGCGGTGGGCATTCGATACGCTGGACCTAAATCGCGTCCAAGCTGAGACCGATACGCGCAACGTGGCTTCTGCCCGCGTACTGGAGAAGCTCGGCTTCGTGCGTGAAGGGACGTTGCGGGAAGACTGTGTCGTCAACGGCGAGGTCTCTGACTCGTGGGTCTACGGGCTGATCAGGCGGGAGTGGCTGCCGTCGTCCGAGCCGGTTCCCGCCCTCTGAGTTCCGTCGCTCGGCACCCGGTATCGGCTAGGTCGTTTCTGATGGCTCTTGGATGATGTCTCGGAGTCAGATGACGATCGCCGTGACGGTCAGGGTGCCGTTGACGATGTTGGTGGCGCTTGTCGTACCGACTGGCCACTGCCCGGTACTGCTTCCACTTGCTGACGCAGCGTTCGACAGTACTGCGGCGACGGTACTGGACCTTGTCGAAGTCCGGTGGGCGCCCTCCGTCGCGTCGTTCGCGCCAGCGGGTGGCCCGCTGGTCATCGGGTTGTGCGATGGTCGCCTTGATCCCCCCGTCGTCTCAGGTAGCTGCAGTTGTCGCGGCTGAGTACGCCGTGTCACCGCGGACGCGATCCGGGCGGCTGCGCGGTCGGCCCGGTCCACGCCGCCGGATCGGTAGGCCGTCCAGCACGGGGATGAACATGGGATTGTCGCCCCGCTGGCCCGGCGAGGTCTGCCAGGTCAGCGGGCGGGCTCGGTCGTCGGCCAGCAGATGGATTTTGCTGGTCGGGCCGCCCCGTGAGCGTTCCAGCGCCTCCCGCCCATCCTCTTCCACACGCGCACCGCCCCCTTGTACGGGTAGTCGCGCGGCGGCCGGTGGCGAGCCGCGGCCGCATGCTGATGTGCCCGGCAGGACGTGGAATCGATGTTCACCGCCCATTCGCGGCTGCGCTGAGCGTTCTCCTCCTGTGCCACCTTGGCCAGTGCCCCGTCGGGATCGGCAGCATCTGCCTCGATCTGTAACTCGCCCAGGATCTGCCGCCAGGTGCCGTCCGCTGACCAGCGGCGGTGCCGCTCATAGACGGCTTGCCAAGGGGCCGTACCGCTCGGGCAGGTCCGGCCAGGGCACACCGGTACGGGTCCGATACAACACACCGTTGATTACTGTGCGGTGATCAGCCCACTGCCCACCAGGCTTGCCGTTGGCGGGCTGTAACGGCTCGATCTTCTGCCACTGCGCGTCCGAGAGTTCATGTCGCCGGACCATGAGGCACACCTGCCCGGCCGAAGCGCTGATCCACCCACCCGGCAAGAGCCATCAGAAACGGCCTAACCCCAAGCAACTGGTTGCTGCGCCTCATCCACACACGACAGCGAACCGGGCAAGTAGTTAAATATCGCCCTCTGAGGCGCAAATGACCCCACCCAGACGGGAGACCTGATGCAAGGAAACCTCCCGAAGAAGGAATCTGCAGCCACGATAGCCACGGCTACCGTTCACACACGCCGAGGACCGTGGCATGATCCGCTCGCGCGGCACGGCGTTGCACCGACGATCTTCCGGTGAGAGGCATTGGGCATGGATGGATATGGGTGGGTCGCTTTCGGGGCTGTCTCGACAATCACGCTGGTACCGGGCGGAGCGGCACTCCTCTGCGGCTGGCTGTTCCCTCGGCTCAGGGACCGTGTTCACTCGCCCCGGATCTGGGGGCTCGGTGTCATCCTGATGGGGCTTGGGCTGTCGGTCGAGCTTTTCGACGCACGCCGGCACTATGACATGCTCCGCAACATTGCGGGGTTGGCAGGCCTCTGCATCCTGATCTGCGGTTTTTGCTTTGAAAAGTGGGCACGAGTGCCTGCCCAACCGGCTAACGCTGACGGCATATGAGACGGGTGGCCTCTAAGAGGTCCTAACAGAAGTGATTGATCATGTGACTGGAGGCTTGTCCGCTCGTTGGTCTGGTCGTGGGGAAACGTCAGTCGCGGCCGTGGATCGTTTCGGATGAACTGTGGGCCCTGATCGAGCCGTTGCTGCCCAAACCGGGGCCGAAACTGGTCGAGGGACGGCCAAGGGTGCC
>NZ_JBHYKH010000465.1:0-7233 GCF_042741275.1 Streptomyces sp. NPDC058964 | reverse complement strand
CCGGGGTGGGGGGTCTCAATTGCGTGGGGGGGGCGGGCGGGGGGGGGGGCGCCGGGCTGGGGTGCGCGCACCCGGGCGGGGCCCCCGGCCACGGGCGACCCGGCGCCCGGGGCCCTTTGTCATGGCGGGGGTTGGGCGTGCGTACCGGACCCCGCGCTGCCGTACCCGTCGTCAGCCGCCCGTCAGAGGGCGGGCCGCCGGGGCCGGGCCCCGCGGGACGCGGTCCGAGTGCGGCGGACGGCGGCTGCCCGCCGGGGTGACCGGAGTGCGCTCCGAGCGTGCGGTGTGCGGGCCCGGCGCCAGGTGCATCGGCGACCGGGGCGAGCGGACCGAGGCGACCGGCTCGCGCTCGGGGGCCGTCTCCTCCCCGACGGGTGCGGTGCGCGGCTTGAGTACCACCGGGGTGACCGGGACCGGTGCGGGCACCGTGCGGCCGCGGCGGTCGCGCCAGCGGTCGCGCAGGTCGAAGATGGCGACCTCGGCCATGGCGATCAGCGGTTCGACCCAGGGCAGCGCCAGCATGATCAGGAGTCCCGCGGCCCAGCCCAGCAGCACGTCGCTCAGCCAGTGCGTGCCGAGGTAGACGGTGGTGAGGCCGACGCCGAGCGAGGTGACCGCCGACAGTGCGGACAGCCAGCGGCGCGCTCTCGGGGTGGAGGCCAGATAGGCCAGAATTCCCCAGGTCACCACCGCGTTGGCGGTGTGGCCGCTGGGAAATATATCGCCGCCGAGGCCCATCTCGTTCGAGCCGATCGTGATGGCGTAGTGCGGACCGAGCCGTCCCATGCCGAGCTTGGCGGCGCCGACGGTGATGTTGAGCAGCAGCAGTGACGCGCCGAGCGTCAGCAGCGGGCGCAGCGTGTGCTGCCGCCAGGAACGCCAGCCCAGCCACGCGGCGACCATCACGGCGGTGGGGCCGCGCTGGCCCAGCACCACGTAGTAGTCGAGGAAGGCGTGGATCTCCGGCCACTGCTGGTACGGCCGGAAGAACATGACCTGCCAGTCGAGCCGCACCAGCCACGAGGTGGTCACCACGGCCCAGACGATCGCCAGGTAGAAAGCCAGAGTCGCGGAGAACAGCACGACCCGGTGCCGGCTCATCCTCGGCACATCGATGTGGGCCGGTCGTTCCGGCTCACGGTCCAGCCTGGCGAACACCCGGTCCAGACGGGTGAGGTTTCGTTCGGTACGCACCCAATCGACGTTACAGCGAGTGAGCTCTCAGCCCGGTCGAATCACCGGCTTTGTGATGACGATGTGATGTGGGAAACCTCTCAGACGCGATCCTAATTCCGAGGAATCCGTAATCCCCGATAGTCGCATCCTTCAATTCCTTTGATCATGCCGGACGCCGGTTATAGGGCGCTTATGAATTCGTTCACCGAATCATGGGGTGGATTTCTCTGGCCGCTCACCGACCGTGCTCGATCGATCATGGCGGACCGGAGCCGTTGAGCCAGAAGGCGCCATAGACCGCGGACGCCACCGCGACACCGGCCGTGACCAGCACCGTTCTGGCCGTGCGCAGCCGGGCCAGGGCCAGTGCGAGCGGCAGGAGCAGGGGGAAGGCCGGCAGCAGGAGGCGCGGCTTCGAGCCGAAGTAGCTCGACGCGCCCAGCGCGAGCGCGGTGACGACACCCGTGTACACCAGCAGCGGAAGCGGCTGGCGCTGCCGTACGCCGATCACGTACAGCCACACGACCAGACCGGCTCCGATGACCAGGCCCAGCCCGGCGAGGGCAGACGGAAATGACGTGAACTTGTCGGCGGCGAAGCGGGCGAAGGCGTATCCGCCGTCGAAGCCGTTGCGCCACCCCGCCTGCACGTCCAGATAGCCGAGCGGTCCCTTTCCGGTGCGGTGGCCGACCCACAGCACATAGACGGCGGCGCCGAGGGGGGCGATCAGCATGCCGAGGGCGCGGCGCCAGGGCGGTGCGCCGGCGGTGACGGATGGGGCGCGTGTCACTTCCAGTGCGCCGTCCGCTGTCGGAACGCGCGGGGCGCGGCCGGCGTCGGCGACACCGGGGGCGTGTTCCTCTCTCTGTGCGCCGCGCGTCGCGGCCGTGCGCCGATCTCGCACGAACGAGGCAATGCCCGCCGTCCACACCGCGGCCACCACGGCGAGCCCCACCGGCCGGGTCAGCCCGGCCAGCGAGGCCAGCGCGCCCGCGGTCACCCACCGTCCGGTCAGCACGGCGTACAGCGACCAGGCGGCGAGCGCGGTGAACAGCGACTCGCTGTACGCCATCGACTGCACGATCCCGACCGGCAGCACCGCCCACAGCAGCACGGCGCACACCCCGGCGCGGGATCCGTACACATGGTCCGCGACCGCGAAGATCCCCCAGGCCGCGGCGAGCGAGGCGATCAGGCTGACGGCGAAACCGGCGTCGGCGAAGGACAGCGGAGTGAGCCGGTGCAGCTCCCGCTCGAGCCAGGGCAGCAGCGGGAAGAAGGCGAGGTTGGAGTGCACGTCGCCGTTGGGCAGGCGCACCTCGTAGCCATAGCCGAGCTCGGCGACCCGCGTGTACCAGAGCGCGTCCCAGCGGGCGGTGAGCAGTGTGTGCGCGTTCTTGCCGCGCGCCGCGCTCCACACCGCCAGCACGCCCAGGCCCAGGGCACGCACCGCCGCGTACCCGAGCAGCGCCGGGGCCGCCCGGCGCAGATGCGTCACAGGGGGTGGTGCCACGCGCCCATCAAGATCGGTCACGGGCTCGATTATCGACCGGCGCCGGAACCGGACGACCCACCGGGGCGTGGTCAAGGGAGAGGAGCAGTGGTGTACGCCACAAAGACTCCGTGTGAAGTGTGAGAGGTCTGCCACGTTTCGGCCGAACGAACTCGCGTACGCTGACGTGTCAATCGCGTGGGTATGCGCAGGCCGGGGACACCGCTCCTCTCCGGCCGTACGACGGGGAGTCCCCACCCCGCCGATCCGCCCCGCGCGAGGGTTCATCTGGGAGGTACGTACATGTCCGGGACGACCACGGCTGCCGTTCGGCTGCGCCGTCGGGCGGCCGGGGCGGGTGCCAACCGCTGGGTCGTCCTCGTCGTCCTCTGCGTCAGCCTGCTCCTGGTCGCCCTCGACGCGACCGTGCTCCATGTGGCGGTGCCCGCCGTCACGGAGGACCTCAGGCCCGGAGCCATAGAGCTCCTGTGGATAGTCGACGTGTACCCGCTCGTCTGCGCCTCGCTGCTGATCCTCTTCGGCACGCTCGGCGACCGGGTGGGCCGCCGGCGGATCCTCCTTCTCGGCTACGCCCTGTTCGGCGTCGCGTCCGCGGTGGCAGCCTTCGCGCCGAGCGCCCAGGTGCTGATCCTGGCCCGCGCGCTGCTCGGCGTCGGCGGGGCGATGATCATGCCGGCCACCTTGTCCATCCTGCGTCAGGTCTTCCCCGACCGGCGGGAGCGGGCGCTGGCGATCGGCGTCTGGAGTGCGGTCGCCGCGGTGGGCGCGGCGGTCGGTCCGCTGCTGGGCGGCTTCCTGCTGGAGCACTTCTGGTGGGGCTCGGTCTTCCTCGTCAACATCCCGCTGATGCTGGTCAGCCTGCCGGTGGGTCGGCTTCTGCTGCCCGAGTCGACGGGTGAGCGCAACGGTCCCTGGGACGTGGTCGGCGCGCTGATGGCGGCCGCCGGTCTGTTCGGCGTGGTGCTGGGCGTGAAACGGCTCGGGGGCGGGGAGCCGGTGGCGAGCGTGTTCACGCTGGTGCCTCTGGTGCTGGGTGCGCTGCTGCTGGCGCTGTTCGTCCGCCGTCAGCGACGGCGTCCGTATCCCCTGGTCGATCTGCGGATGTTCACCCGGCCGGCGTTCAGTACGTCCGTGGGCTGCATCGTGCTGGCCATGCTCGCGCTGGTGGGCCTCGAGCTGATCGCGGCACAGTATCTGCAGCTGGTGCTCGGGCTGTCGCCGCTGGAGACGGGTCTTCGGCTGCTGCCGCTGACCGTCGCGGCGATGGCGTCGGGGCTGGCGGGCGCGCGGATGCTGCGCCGGTTCGGGCCGCGCCGGATGGTGTGCTTCGGGTTTCTGCTGACCGCGGCGGCCGTGCTGACGCTGACCGCGATGGGCGGGGACGACAACGCGGGGCTGCTGCTGGCGGGTTTCGTACTGCTCGGCTTCGGGTTGGAGACGACCCTGTTCGGGGCGTACGAGTCCATGCTGAGCGAGGCGCCGTCGGATCAGGCCGGCGGGGCGGCGGCGATCGGGGAGACGTCGTACCAGTTGGGGGCCGGGATCGGCATCGCGCTCCTCGGGAGCGTGATGAACGCGGCGTACGCGCCAGGACTCGCCTCCGTGCCGGGTGTTCCGGCGTCGGCCTCGGCGTCGGCGGGACATTCGCTGGGCGAGGCCTATGACGTTGCCGGGCGGCTCGGAGGACCGGCCGGTGCCGCCCTGCGCCGGGCGGCGAGGGACTCCTTCGTGCACGGTCTGCACGTCACGCTGCTGGTGAGCGGCGGGCTGTTGCTGCTCGGGGCGGTGATGGCCCTGCGGCTGCCGCGGGTGATGCTGTGCGAGGAGGAGGCGGCCGCGGTGGAGGTCCCGGCACCTCGGGAGCCGGCGATGCCCCGCGTTTCCGCGTAGTCGCTCCGCTGTGGTGCGGGTGGTTCGGGTTGCCCGCCTTCGGTGGCCGGCCGGTGTGCTCCCGTGGGGCGGTCGGCAGGTGCGAGAGTGGGGCTGGACGTCCGGTGCCCCGGGTCGTAACGTCTGGGCTGCGTCCTAGCTAGCGGTGCTAGTTTTATCTGCCGGAGGGTGTTCCATGTCCGCGTCCTCGAAGTTGCCCCCGTTCGACCCGGCCGACCCCCTCGGGATCGACGATCTGCTGGAGCCGGAGGACCTCGCCGTCCGCGACACCGTGCGGAACTGGGCCGCGGACCGCGTCCTGCCGAACGTCGCCGACTGGTACGAGAAGGGCGAGCTGCCCGGCATCAGGGAACTGGCCAGGGAACTCGGCGGGATCGGTGCCCTCGGCATGTCCCTCAGCGGATACGGCTGCGCCGGTGCCTCCGCCGTGCAGTACGGCCTCGCCTGCCTGGAGCTGGAGGCCGCCGACTCGGGCATCCGCTCCCTCGTCTCCGTACAGGGCTCCCTCGCCATGTACGCCATTCACCGGTTCGGCAGCGAGGAGCAGAAGCAGCGGTGGCTGCCCGGCATGGCCGCCGGCGAGATCATCGGCTGCTTCGGGCTCACCGAACCCGACCACGGCTCCGACCCCGCCAACATGCGCACCCACGCCAAGCGCGACGGTGGTGACTGGATCCTCAACGGGCGCAAGATGTGGATCACCAACGGCTCGGTGGCCGGAGTCGCCGTCGTCTGGGCGCAGACCGACGAGGGCATCCGCGGGTTCGCCGTGCCCACCGGCACCCCCGGGTTCTCCGCGCCCGAGATCAAGCACAAGTGGTCCCTGCGCGCCAGCGTCACCAGCGAACTCGTCCTCGACGACGTACGGCTGCCCGCGGATGCCGTACTCCCCGGGGTCGTCGGACTGCGCGGTCCGCTCAGCTGCCTCTCGCACGCCCGTTACGGCATCGTCTGGGGAGCCATGGGCGCGGCCCGCAGCTGTTTCGAGACCGCCGTCGACTACGCGAAGACGCGGGAGCAGTTCGGGCGGCCCATCGGGGGCTTCCAGCTCACCCAGGCCAAGCTCGCCGACATGGCGGTCGAACTCCACAAGGGGATTCTGCTCGCCCACCACCTGGGGCGGCGCATGGATGCCGGCCGCCTGCGTCCCGAGCAGGTCAGCTTCGGCAAGCTCAACAACGTGCGCGAGGCCATCGAGATCTGCCGCACGGCCCGGACCATCCTCGGCGCCAACGGGATCTCGCTCGAATACCCCGTCATGCGGCACGCGACCAACCTCGAATCGGTGCTCACCTACGAGGGCACCGTCGAGATGCACCAGCTCGTGCTGGGCAAGGCGCTCACCGGACTCGACGCCTTCCGCTGACCCGCCCCCAGGGGCCGAGGCAGGGCCGGTGAGCGGCCCTGCCTCAGCTCTGGTTGTAGAAGCCGTCCGAGCGGTGGGCCGACGCCTCGCCGCTGACGATCTCGGTGTTCGCGGGCGTCAGCAGGAAGACCCGGGTGGCGACCCGCTCGATCGTGCCGCGCAGGCCGAAGGTCAGTCCGGCCGCGAAGTCGACCACGCGCTTGGCGTCGGCGGGCTCCATGGCCGTCAGGTTCATGATGACCGGGACCCCGTCCCGGAACAGCTCCCCGATGGCACGTGCGTCCCGGAAGCTGTCCGGGGTGACCGTGCCGATACGGCGGCCCTTCTCCTCGGCGACGTCCGAGGCAACCCTGACCCGGGGGTCGGTGACCCAGGCATCCCCGGGCTGCTCGGTCCCTTCGGAGTAGTCGTCGTCGTAGTAGCGCTCGTCATCGTTGTCGTCGACGAGGCCAAGCCAGGCACTCGCCTTGCGTACCGATCCCATGGACGCCTCCTCTCACAGCGGTCCTTCATGCTTTCCGCATCCCATGGTCGTCCATGATGCGGATGGCGCGCCAAGTGGATAGACGCCGCGCGGGGGGTTTGTGACGGTACTGGTGCACAGCGCATACGTCGAGAGCCCGCGTCTCCCAAGGGCAGTACGGGGCACGGCTGCTGACTGTGAGTGAAATATGATTCTTCACGGCGTTCGGGTGACGGACGGTGCGTCCGGGTGAACGGATCGGCTCCTACGACCTGACATTCGGTCGATACGATGCCGCAGCTCAACGTCGTACGGATCACGGGGGATCGCCATGTTCGGAATCGTCAGGCCCTGCAGCCACCGGCTCGGTGAGAGCCTCAAGACACAGTGGATGGCGCATTTGTGCGGGCTGTGCCTCGCCCTGCGCGGAGACCACGGACAGTTCGCCCGGATCGTGACCAACTACGACGGGCTTCTCATATCGGTTCTGACGGAGGCTCAGGCGGAGAAAGCGGGCCCGTGGCGGCGTACGGCAGGGCCGTGCCCGCTGCGCGGGATGCGGACCGCCTCGGTGGCGCAGGGCGAGGGCGCGCGGCTCGCGGCGGCCGTCTCCCTGGTGCTGGCCTCCGCCAAGGTGCGCGACCATGTCGCCGACCGGGACGGGCTGCTGGCGCGCAAGCCGGTGGCGGGGGGGGCGGGGGGCGGCGCCCCCGCGGCCGCGCCGGGCGGCCCCGCCCACACGCCCGGCGAGCTGCTCGCCCAGTCGGCGGGCCTGCTCGCGCAGGGCCTGGGGGGTGCGCGCGGTGAGCAGCCACGGCACGGGGC
>NZ_JBHYKH010000464.1:0-7266 GCF_042741275.1 Streptomyces sp. NPDC058964 | reverse complement strand
GGAAGTCGGCGCGGGTCATGCCCAGCAGCGTGGCGGCGCGTGCGCGAGCGGTGCGCAGGGCGGTGAGCAGTTCGTCGCGGTGGGTGGCCGTGAGGCGCGTGATCCAGTCCTCGCGCCCCACGAGGTCGGGGCCGTACCAGAGGGCGGGGCCGGAAAAGGGCCTGCCCGCGCCGGTCCCGGTTCCTGCTGCGTGGGCCATTGCCGCCTCCCTGCCTCGCGTACCGGACGGGTGCCCGGCGGGTTCGCGTCGACGAGGATGCTACGAAGAGGTCGTAC
This sequence comes from Streptomyces sp. NPDC058964, assembly GCF_042741275.1. Lineage (NCBI taxonomy): Bacteria > Bacillati > Actinomycetota > Actinomycetes > Kitasatosporales > Streptomycetaceae > Streptomyces > Streptomyces sp. NPDC058964. Next base: position 6,990 of record NZ_JBHYKH010000464.1, on the reverse strand, counting down.
GGAATGCTTGACCCGAGGGGACGGGAAACTTAACTTCTGGGGACCCGTCTCTGGAGAGTGCCCATGAGGCCCTTGGCCCGTACCGCTGCGCTGAACGGCTTCGTGGAAGTGAGCCGGTCTCTCGGGCTGGATCCGCGCGCGCTGATGAAGAGCGTCGGTCTGGACCCGGCCGACCTGGCCGTGCAGGACCGGTGGATCTCGGGCTCGGCAGTGGTACGGCTCCTGGAGCTGTCGGCCGCCGCTTCGGGCCGCGAAGACTTCGGCCTGCTGCTGGCGGAGCGGCGGCGCCTGTCGAATCTGGGGCCGATCAGTCTGCTGGTGCGGGAGGAGCCCGATGTGCACAGCGCGCTGGAGCTGTTGATCCGGCACCAGCACACCTACAACGAGGTACTGCACGCCCGGCTGTCCGAGGCCAACGGTGTGGCCACACTCAAGGTGGACATCCGGCTGGGCGAGGTCGTTCAGAGCCGCCAGGCGGTGGAACTCGCGGTGGGCGCCTTCCACCGCATCCTGTGCGGGTTCCTGGGCGCGCGGTGGCGGCCACTGTCGGTGTGCTTCGCCCACTCGGCGCCGAAGGACACAGCCGGGCACCGGCGCATGTTCGGGCCGCTGGTGGAGTTCGACCGGGACTTCAACGGCGTCGTCCTGTACGCCGACGACCTTCGGGCCTCCAACGCCATGGCGGACGCGCAGCTGCGCAGTTACACCCGTCAGTACTTCGAGCCCCTCGCGGTGCCCCGTGAGGCCGGCGAGGCGGACCGGATCCGTGACCTGATCGAGGCGCTGCTGCCGACCGGGCGGTGCTCCGTCGAGGAGATCGCCCGCAGCCTCGGGGTCGACCGGCGGACCGTGCACCGGCATCTGGCCCGGTCGGGCGAGACGTTCTCGTCCCTGCTGAGCTCCACGCGCGCGGCGCTCGCCGAGCAGTTCGTGGCGAACCCCAGCCGGTCGCTGACCGAGGTCGGCACGTTGCTCGGCTTCTCATCACTCAGCGCGTTCTCGCGCTGGTTCCGTGAGCAGTTCGGCTGCGGTCCCCGGGAGTGGCGCAAGGCGCGGACGAGGGCCGGGGCGTAGCGGCTGGGCAGCGCGCCGGGGACGTACGTGTCCGCACGTCGGCACCAGTGCGCGGGTGTCCCCAAATGACAAGTCACCTGTCACGACAGGGCAAACGGCCGTACGAGGGCGGCCCTACGGTGACACCACCGCACCGGCGGCCGGCCCCCGGAGGACCACGCTCGAGCCACTCCCCCTGAGCGTGCTTCCTCCGGGATGGCCGGAGCCCGTCCGGGTGCGTCCGTCCCCGACTCACCGCGCCCGCACGGCCGGTCGTACCCCGCCGGCTCCGTCGCCGCGTCCGCTCGAGCCCTTCGCACCTGATCACCTCCCGACAAGGAGACGCACCGTGCACTTCCACGACGACTCGCTCTTCCCCGAGAACCAGGAAAAGCTGGTGATCCAGGCGGCGCCTTACGCCCCCGAATGGCTGCCCGGGGACGCGGACGACATCCCGCTGACGATGGACGAGCACGTGCAGGTGGCCGTCGACTGCCACAACGCCGGAGCAACGGTGCTCCACATCCACGTGCGCGAGCTCGACGGCAAGGGCTCCAAGCGGATGTCCATGTTCAACGAGCTGCTGGGCCGTCTGCGCGAGGCCGTACCGGACATGGTCCTGCAGATCGGCGGCTCGATCTCCTTCGCCCCCGAGGGCGAGGGCGGCGACGCCAAGTGGCTCGCCTACGACACCCGCCACCTGCTGGCCGAACTCACTCCGGCGCCGGACCAGGTGACGATCGCGATCAACACCAGCCAGATGAACATCGTCGAGATCATGACCGACGAGGACCTGGAGGGCACCTCGATCGCGAAGCCGGACTACTACCGTGCGTACCGCGACATGGTCGTGGAGGCGGGGCCGGAGTTCTATCTGGAGCACCTCAAGCGGCTGCGCGCGAACGGCATCCAGCCGCACTTCCAGCTCGCCCACCTGGCGCAGCTGGAGACCGTCGAGCGGCTGATCAGGGCCGGTGTCCACACCGGGCCGCTGGTCCTCAACTACGTAGCCATCGGTGGCGGTTTCGCGGGCCGGCACCCAGCCGACCTGGTCGAGTTCATCCGCCGTGTGCCGGACGGCGCCGTCCTCACCATCGAGAGCTCGATGCGTGCCGTGGCCCCGATGAACGCCGTCGCCATCGCCCTCGGACAGCATGTGCGGGTCGGCAACGAGGACAACCTCTGGCGTGCCAAGGGTGAGCGGATGTCCTCCGTGGAGCAGGTCGAGCAGATGGTGAAGATCTCCGAGGCGCTCGGCCGTGACATCGCCACCGGAGCGGACGCCAATCGGATCTACAAGATCGGCGAGTACTACACGGACGCCGACGAGACCATCGCCCGCCTCGGCATGGTGCCCAACCGGCGCCCGGGACAGCGCGGCTTCATGCTCCGCGACGTCCAGGCCTGACACCGGTCCCTCCCCCTCACCCGTACCGACCCCTTCGGAGCTCTCCGTGGCACACGCCGTCCGCTTCTACGAAACCGGTGGCCCTGACGTCCTGACCTGGGAGGAGGTGTCCGTCGGCGACCCGGGGCCGGGCCAGGTGCGGATCCGGCACGAGGCCGTCGGTCTCAACTTCGCCGACACCTACTTCCGAACCGGCCTGTACCCGGTCCGGCTTCCGGACGGCATGGGCGTGGAGGCGGCCGGTGTCGTGGAGGCGGTCGGCGAGGGTGTCACCCACGTCTCAGTGGGACAGCGGGTCACGTACACCGGAAGCCCGCTCGGTGCCTACAGCACCGAACGGGTGATGGACTCCTCGCACCTGATTCCGCTGCCCCACGGGATCGGTTGCGAGACGGCGGCCGCGATGACCATGCGCGGCCTGACGGCGGCTTATCTGCTGCGCAGGATCCATCCGTTGAAGACGGGTGACACGGTTCTGCTGCACGCCGCGGCCGGCGGCGTCGGCCTGATCGTGGCGCAGTGGGCCGCGCTGCTCGGCATCCGTGTGATCGGAACGGTCTCCAGCGAGGAGAAGGCTGAGATCGCCCTCGCGCACGGATGCCGGCACGTCATCCGCTACCGGCACGAGGACGTGGCGGAGCGGGTCCGTGAGCTGACCGACGGCGCAGGGGTCCCGCTGGTCCTCGACAGCATCGGCAAGGACACCTTCGCCAGTTCGCTGGCCTCGCTGTCCCGGCGCGGGCTGCTGGTGTGTTTCGGCACCGCCTCCGGCCCCGTCCCGCCCATCGACGCCATGCAACTCGCCGTCCACGGCTCGCTGTTCGTCACCCGGCCCGCCCTGGCCGACTACATCGCGGACCCGGCCGAACGCGGCGCGCTGGCCGGTGAGCTGTTCGACCACGTCGCCTCGGGCCGCATCAAGATCGAGGTCAATCAGCGTTACGCACTCGACGACGCGGTCCGGGCGCACCGCGACCTGGAGGCCGGGCGGACCACCGGATCCTCCGTCTTCGTCCTCTGAGTCTCCAGCGCCCTCGTCCCAACCACAGGGAGTGAGTACCCATGCCCGACACCCTCGCCACGCCGCAACCGCGGACCCCGACGCCGGTGCGCCCGGGCGCGCCGCGCACCTCGATCCAGGTCGAGCCGCTGACCTGCACCATCGGAGCCGAGCTCAGCGGTGTGCACCTTGCCGACGCCGCCCGCGACGACGGGCTCTTCGCCGAGATCAAGAGCCTGCTGCTCCAGCACAAGGTCCTCTTCCTGCGCGACCAGGACATCTCGCGCGCCGACCACGTGGCCTTCGCCGAGCGCTTCGGCCTGCTGGAGGACCACCCCGTCGCCGGCAGCGACCCCGACCACCCAGGCCTGGTCCGCATCTACAAGGACCTCGGCAGCCCGGCGGAGCACTACGAGAACGCGCTGCACACCGACGGCACTTGGCGGACCAGCCCGTCCATGGGCGCCGTGCTGCGCTGCATCGAGTCCCCGCCGGTGGGCGGCGACACGATCTGGGTCAACATGGCCGAGGCCTACCGACGCCTCCCCGAGCACGTCAAGACGCAGATCGAGGGGCTGCGCGCGCGGCACAGCATCGAGGCCACCTTCGGCGCCGTACTGCCCGAGGAACAGCGGCACGCGCTCAAGGAGCGGTTCCCGGACGCGGAGCACCCGGTCGTCCGCACCCACCCCGAGACCGGCGAGAAGATCCTCTTCGTCAACGCCTTCACCACCCATTTCGTCAACTTCCACACGCCCGGCAACGTGCGCTTCGGCCAGGACTACGCGCCCGGCGCGAGCCACCTCCTGAACTACCTGATCAGCCAGGCGGCGGTCCCCGAGTACCAGGTCCGGTTCCGGTGGCGGCCCAACAGCGTGGCCATCTGGGACAACCGCTCCACCCAGCACTACGCCGTCCAGGACTACTGGCCCGCCGTCCGCAAGATGGAGCGCGCCGGGATTGTGGGCGACAGACCCTTCTGACCTGCCACTACTCGAAGCAGTCGAGGTGATGACAATGGAGTTTCACACCACTGCGCAGTCCCCGGACCAGACGGTGTCCGGACCGGCCTGGCCCGTGTCACGAGGCTATGCCTGGACGGTCTTCGCGCTGGGTTTCGGCCTGTTGCTGTCCGACTACATGTCCCGCCAGGTGCTCAACGCCGTCTTCCCGATGCTCAAGGCCGAATGGTTGCTGTCCGACGCGGCGTTGGGGTCGCTCAGCGGCATCGTGGCCCTGACGGTCGGCGTACTCACCTTCCCCATGTCTCTGATGGCGGACCGCTTCGGAAGGGTGCGCAGCCTGCTGGTCGCGGCGGCACTGTGGAGCGTGGCCACCCTGGGATGTGCCATATCGGCCGGCTACGGCGAGATGTTCGTCGGCCGCCTCTTCGTCGGCATCGGTGAGGCCGCGTACGGCAGTGTCGGCATCGCCGTCGTCCTGAGCATCTTTCCCGTAGCGATGCGCGCCACCCTGTCCGGCGCGTTCATCGCCGGCGGTGCCTTCGGCTCTGTGCTCGGGGTGGCCGTCGGCGGGGCCGTGGCACAAGCTGCGGGCTGGCGCTGGGCGTTCGCGGCGATGGGCATCTTCGGGCTGGTGCTCGCCGCGGTGTTCGGCGTCGTCGTCAAGGAGAGCAGACTCACCCCGCGCGACCAGCCGCACGACGTCACGGAGGACGGCCCCTCCCCCACACCGCTGCGCGGGCACCTGCCCCGTCTGTTCTCGTCCGTCTCCGTCGTCAGCGCCTACGTCGGCAGCGGCCTGCAGCTCTTCGTCGGCGCCGCGCTCCTGGCCTGGCTGCCCAGCTTCTTCGACCGCTACTACGACATGGCGCCCGCCGAGGCCGGCGCGGTCGCCGGCCTCTACGCGATGGTCATCGGTATCGGGATGATCGTGGGTGGTGTCGCCTCGGACCGCATCAGCGCCATCGCCCCGATCCGCAAGTGGAGTGTCGCCGTCACCTGCAGCCTCGGCTCACTCCTCCTGCTGACGGTCGCGTTCCGACTGCCCGTCGGTCCGGCCCAGTTGACCGCCCTCGCCGTCGGCTCCCTGCTGTCCGCGGCGACGGCCGGTCCTGCCGCGGCAATGGTGGCGAACCTGACCCCTGCCTCCGTCGCCGCGACGGCCTTCGCCACCCTCACCCTGGCCAACAGCCTGCTCGGCCTGGCCCCCGGCCCCGCCCTCACCGGCACGCTCGCGGACCACTTCGGTCTGATCGGCGCCCTGCGTGTCGTGCCGCTCGTCGCACTTCCGGCAACGGCGGCCTTCCTCGTCGGCCGCCGCTGGTACGAGCGCGACCTGCTCCGCCTCGGAAACCCGGCCACCACGGCCGAGTCCCGCAAGCCGTCGGAGGTCTCCTCGTGAACCAGGCCACCCCGCCCACCGTGGTGATCGTCCCGGGCCTGCGCGACCATGTCCCAGGACATTGGCAGACGCTGCTGGCCACCCGGCTCGCCGAGTCCGGCCGCACCGTCCGTACCGTGCCCCCGGTGCAGGAAGACCGCCTCGACCTGGCCTCTCAGGTCGGGCACCTGGCCAGAACGCTGGCGCCCGTCAACGGCCCCGTCGTGCTGGTCGCCCACAGCGCTGGGGTGATGACCACCGTGCACTGGGCCCGGCGCCACCACGCGAACGTCCGCGGCGCCCTGCTGGCGACCCCGCCGGACTTCGGGACGCCGCTGCCCGAGGGCTATCCGACCCCCGCCGAGCTGGCAGAACACGGCTGGACGCCCGTCCCCCGGGTACCGCTGTCCTTCCCCAGCGTGGTCGCGGCGAGTGCGAACGACCCACTCGCCTCGCCGGAGCGGGTCGCGGAACTCGCCGCGTGCTGGGGCAGCCGTCTCGTCGGCCTCGGCACGGTCGGTCACCTCAACCCCGCCTCCGGCTACGGTGAATGGCCCCTCGCGGAAGAACTCGTGCGGACGCTGGAGGGCATGGGATCCGCCCGGGTCCCCACGGGACGGCGGGCATGAGCGACGAGACCGACCTGCTGTGGTACCCCGGCCGCCGCGAGACCGAGGACTCCAACGTGGCGGTGTTCATGGAGTGGCTGGAGGAGACCCGGGACCTCCACTTCGCCGACTACGCCGCACTGTGGCGGTGGAGTTCCACGGACCTGCCCGGCTTCTGGTCCGCCGTGTGGGAGTACTACGGACTGGACGCCGTCAGCGGGTACGACGAGGTATTGGCCGACGCCACCATGCCGGGCGCCTCCTGGTTCACCGGCGCGCGGGTCAACTTCGCCGAACGCTGCTTCGCGCACGCCGACGACGCCCGCCCGGCGCTGGTGAGCCTGACCGAGGGAGGAAACCCTGTCGAGACCTCCTGGGAAGAGCTGCGCCGTGAGGTCGCGGACGTCGCGGCGGCCCTGCGCCGCATGGGCGTGGGGCCGGGGGACCGGGTCGCCGGGTACCTGACGAACCTGCCGCAGGCCGGGGGGGGGCGGCGCGGCCCCCCACCCCCCCGGGCCCCCGAGAGAGACAGCGGCCCCGCAAAACGGACCACCACACCGCCGGGCCCCGGGGGGGAC
>NZ_JBHYKH010000463.1:0-7270 GCF_042741275.1 Streptomyces sp. NPDC058964 | reverse complement strand
CCCCGCCCGCCCCCCCCCCCCCCCCCCGCCGGGGGGGGGGGGGGGGCCGGGGCCCCCTGGGGCACCCGACGGGCGCGGGGGGCACCCCGGGCGGGCGCGGGGCCGTTCTACCGGCAGGCAGCCACTACCATCGGCCAGCATCGGCGGGCGCCTGCCCGACCCACAGGCCAGGGAGCGAAACGTGCTGATCACCCACGACACCCGGTGCGCCCTCGACACCGTGGTGGATCTGGTGAACACCGTGCCGGAGGACGACGCGACGACGGACGGACTGCCGGATGTCGCCGCCCTCCGGGATTTCGTGCGAACGCACAAAATCAGCGATGTCGGGGTCCTGTCGGAGTTCGATCTGTCGGCGGTGCGCAAGATCCGCGGGCGGTTCGCGGGCATCTTCGCGGCCCCTGACGCCCGGTCCGCGGCCGGGTTGATCAACGAGCTGGTCGCCGCCGCGGGCACGACCCCGCGGCTCACCGATCACGACGGCTACGACTGGCACGTGCACTACTTCGCGCCCGGCGCCTCCGTGGCCGACCACCTCGCGGCCGACTGCGGGATGGCGCTGGCCTTCTTCGTGGTCGCCGGGGAGCAGGAGCGGCTGCGGCGCTGCGAGGCCCCCGACTGCCGGCGTGCCTTCGTCGATCTCTCCCGGAACCGCTCGCGCCGCTACTGCGACAGCCGTACCTGTGGAAACCGGCTGCATGTGGCCGCGTACCGGGCCCGGCGCAAGGAGGCGGCCGGCTGATTGCCGGGGGCGGTCCCACTCGATGCCGACACCCGTCCCGGCGGGTGGCGCCGGGAGGGGTGTGTACGGCTCAAAGCCACAGCAGGTCGTGCAGCGCGGCCATGAGGAGCAGACACCCGATCACCGCAAGGAAGATCATCAGCGGTGGCTGGGAAAGGGCGAAGAGGCATCCGCGCGGCTCGTCCTTCGGCGGCGCGGCGTCGCTCTGTGTCGTGTCCAGCATCTCGCGGGCGATGATGACGCAGGGAGCACCTTCCGCGCGATCAACACGCCCGTTGGATGCGGGAGTTCGCCGAATTCCGTGATGTCCGGTTCGGTTCGGGTCAGGCCATGATCATTTCCGGCCGTGGTGCCGACGCACTGTGTCGTTTCAGTCCGTCGCGCGACTTGTCATATGCCGTGCTTCTTGAGGATGGCCTCGATGTCGCTGAAGTCGTCCGCGGAGTCGGATCCACGGGAGGCGGTCGTGGGTCGGCCCGTGGGCCGGGTCGCCGGGCCGAGGGAGGGCGCGGAGGCCGCCGGGGCCGCCGCGTCCCGCTGCGCGCTGCGGGCCGCCCTGCGCTCCGCGCGGGTGCCGCCGCGCCGGCGTTCGACGACGCGCGTGGTCGAGAAGAGGACCCAGGCCAGGCCCAGCACACCGAAGCCCGCCCACGCCGTGGGGCTGAGCGCGGTGTCGGCCAGCCAGCCGACCACACCCGTCATCACCAGGCCGACGGGAACGAGCGAGTAGGCCGCGATGCGGGCGGCCGCCAGGAAACGCCTGCGGTAGGCGGTGACCGCCGCGATGCCCAGGCCGGCCGCGGACACGGCGGAACAGACGGTCTCGGCAATCATCCGGTCCTCCTGGCGTGCTCGGTCGGGCGGGACGCGGCGCGGCGCGCGCTTCGTCCCTTTCCATCCTGCACCGCCCCGTACCCGTGATGCCATGGTCCGTCCCGACATCAGGGACATCTCCGGGTCGCCTCCTCCCCAGGTGCCGGTCACCGGCGCACGGTCCCGATTCGGTCCCGGGAGCGGTGCCTGGGAGACTGGGCCCATGAGCGACTCCTCCCCCGCACGCACCGGCCCCGTTCCCGTTCTCGAGGTGTGGTGCGAGCTCCAGTGCCCTGACTGCCGCACCGCCCTGGACGACCTCCGCGCACTGCGTGCCCGCTACGGCGACCGGCTGGAGCTGCGGCTGCGGCACTTCCCGCTGGAGAAGCACAAGCACGCCTTCGCCGCCGCGCAGGCCGCCGAGGAGGCACTGGAGCAGGGGAAGGGCTGGCCGTACGTGGAGGCCGTACTGGGCCGGGTCGAGGAGCTGGACCGTGGGGGCGAGAGCTTCCTGGTCGAGGTCGCCGGTGAACTCGGCCTGGACGCCGAGGAGTTCGACACCGCGCTGATCGACGGCCGGCACATCCTGATCGTGGACGCCGACCAGGCCGAGGGGAAGGCGATCGGTGTGACGGGCACCCCGACGTACGTCATCGGCGGCGAACGCCTCGACGGCGGCAAGAGCCAGGAGGGGCTGCGCGAGCGCATCGAGGAGATCGCCGACCGGCTGCTGGCCGCGCAGGCCTGACCTCAGAGCAGGTTCTTGTACATCGTGTAGGACGTCGGCGCGTATCCCAGCGACTCGTAGAGCCGCTCGGCCGGGGTGCTGCCCGCGAAGACGTTGAGGCCCAGGACGCGTTTCCCGGCGGTGATCGCCTGGGCCTCCGCGAGGAGCATCAGGGAGCGCCCGTGTCCCCGTCCGCGGGCGTGCTCGGCGGTCTCCACGTCCAGGACGAACGCCGTCTCCCCGGCGAGCGACAGCCACAGGGTCCCGACCCTGTCTCCCTCGTGCTCCAGCACGCTGATCAGCATGTTCCCGGTCGCGAGCCCCTCGGGCAGCTCCGTCGCGTGGTCCCGTTCGGACTTGGCCCGCGCCTCGCCCTCGGGCACGCCACGGTCGATCCAGCTCTGCGCGTAGTCGACGAGCGCGTGCTCCAGCCAAGGCCCGTACTCCGCCTCGGTCATGGGCCGGCCCCGGCTGCCCGCCGGCAGTGCGGGCGGTGTGTCGTGGAGCGGCTTCTCCATGCCGCGGTTGCGGTGGACGTACCCGAGCGCCGTGGCGAGCCGCAGCGCGCCCCCGGCCCCGGCGGGCACCAGGATCTCGACGCGCTTGCAGCCCCAGCCGCGCGCCACCTCCTCGGCGGCGAGCGCGGCCACCGCGCCCCGGCCGCGCCCGCGGTCGGGCTCCTCGATGCGCAGATCCTCGATCCGGGCTACGGAGGGCCCGAAGACAGGGTGCGTGGAGAGGTGCACCGCACCGACGGGACGGCTGTTCACGCACACCCGGAAGTGGCGCGACAGCGCCCCGTCGGCGGCACGCTGAAGCGGCTCGGTCGGCCGCAGGGTCGTGGTCATCACGGGTGTTCTACCCGTTCCCGGGGACCGGAGCAGCCCAATATCCGAGGGCTTCGGGGAAGGGCCGGGGCGGTCAGGGGTCGAGGTCGTCCGCGGACCGCTCGTCGAAGATCCGCATCGCCTTGGCCGTCACCGGTCCCGGTGCACCGGGCAGTTCACGGCCGTCGACGCGGTGCACGGCCTGTACGTCCCGGAGCGTGGACGTCAGGAAGACCTCGTCGGCGCGTTCGAGCACGTCCAGCGGCAGGTCCGTCTCCTTGGCGCCGGTCCACTCGACGGTCAGGGCACGGGTGATGCCGGGAAGGCAGCCGGAGGCGATCGGCGGGGTGTGGATCTCGCCGTCGAGGACGACGAAGACGTTGGAGCCCGTGCCCTCGCAGAGCTGCCCGACCGTGTTGGCGAACAGCGCCTCGGAGGCGCCGCTCCGGTGGGCGCGGGCGAGGGCGACGACGTTCTCGGCGTACGAGGTGGTCTTCAGGCCGGTGAGCGCGCCCCGCTCGTTACGGGTCCAGGGGACCGTGATCACGGCGGTGGAATCGGCGCGGCGGCCGGTCTCGCCGAGGGCGACCACCAGGGTCGGGCCGTGCTCACCGCGGTCGGAGCCGAGAGGGCCGTGGCCGCCGGTGTAGGTGATGCGCAGCCGGCCGAGCGGCATCGGGTTGGCCGCCAGGACGGCCTCGCAGGCGCGGCGCACCTCGTCGTGGTCGGGGTCGGGCAGCCCGAGTCCCCGGGCCGAGCGGGTGAGCCGGTCCAGGTGGCGGGTGAGCGCGAACGGCCTGCCGTCGGCCGCCTTCACCGTCTCGAAGATGCCGTCGCCCACGGTCAGCCCGTGGTCGAACACGGAGACACGGGCCGACTCGATGTCCTGCAGCCCGCCGTCCAGCCAGATCTTCACTTGAGAACCCCTCCGCTCTCCTCGTACGTCCCCGACGCTACCGCGAGCAGCCGGGCCGCCTTCAGTTCGGTCTCCCGCCACTCGCCCTCGGGGTCGGATCCCCAGGTGATGCCGGCGCCGGTGCCGAATCTGAGGGCGCCCGCCGCGCGGTCGATCCAGAAGGTACGGATGCCGACGGCCAGCTCGCCGGTGCCCCGGTCGGCGTCGACCCAGCCGATGCCGCCGCAGTACGGGCCGCGGGGCGCCGTCTCCAGGGCCTCGATGATCCGCAGGGCGCTCGACTTGGGCGCGCCGGTGACGGATCCGGGCGGAAAGGCGGCGGCGAGCAGTTCGGGCCAGCCGGCGCCGTCGCGGAGCTCGCCGCGGACGGTCGACACGAGGTGGACCAGGCCGGGGTGCTTCTCCACGGCGCACAGGTCGGGGACGCTCACGCTGCCGGTGGCGCAGACACGCCCGATGTCGTTGCGGACCAGGTCCACGATCATCACGTTCTCGGCGTAGTCCTTCTCCAGGAGGTCCGCCTCGGTGCGTCCGGTGCCCTTGATCGGCCCGGACTCGACGGTCCGGCCGTCGCGGCGCAGGAAGAGCTCTGGCGAGGCCGTGGCGATCTCGACGCCGTGCCCCGGAAGCCGAATCGTTCCTGCATACGGCGCCGGGTTGCCCCTGGCCAGCAGCGCGGTCAGGTCGTCCACGTCGGCGCCGGGCGCGACCGGCGCGGAGAGCACCCGGCAGAGGTTCGCCTGGTAGACCTCGCCGGCCGCGATGTGCTCGCGTATCCGGCGGACGGCCGCCGTGTACGCGGCACGGTCGAGGGAGGACGTCCAGTCGCGGACGGCCGGGCCGTGCCAGCGCCCGGGTACCGGGGCGGGCACCGGCTCCTCGCTTACCTCCGCGAAGCGGGCGCACGTCAGGTGTCCCTCGAAGTCCGCGCAGACGGCCCAGAAACCGGAGGAGTCCAGGGCCGCGGGATCGCTGGTGACGTCCAGAAGGCCGGTGGCGACGCGGTCGCCGAAGCGGGCGAGAGGAGCTAGGTGGAGCACGCAGTCGAGTCTATGGCGGGTGTCGCGAGGGTGGCCCCGGCAGGTCCCGCCGGCGCCCTGGCCACGTCCTCCGGTAGGTGCAGCGCAGCACGCTGCGCAAACGCGTTTTTGTACTGGCCCCGGAATCCGCTAGAGTTCAACACGTCGCCGGGACGCGCAAGCGGACCGAACCGACAGGCGGACGTAGCTCAGTTGGTAGAGCGCAACCTTGCCAAGGTTGAGGTCGCGAGTTCGAGCCTCGTCGTCCGCTCGAAGGAACGAGGGGTCTTCCCGATCCCCTACACTCCTGGTGGAGTGGCCGAGAGGCGAGGCAACGGCCTGCAAAGCCGTCTACACGGGTTCAAATCCCGTCTCCACCTCCAAGGACGATTAGCTCAGCGGGAGAGCGCTTCCCTGACACGGAAGAGGTCACTGGTTCAATCCCAGTATCGTCCACACACCAGAGCCCCCGGCCCTCTCGTACGGCCGGGGGTTCCGTCGTGCCCGGCTCAGCTGGAGAACAGCATGTGGCCGAAGCTCTTGTGGCGGTGGTGACCGCCGTGACCGCCGTAGTGGCCTCCGTGGTGGCCGCCGTGCGGGGCACCCCAGGCCGGGGCGGCCGGGTACGCCTGCGGGGCGGCCGGAGCGGCCGGGTACGCCTGCGGGGCGGCCGGGGGCGGCGGGGCGGGCTTGGACCACTGGGACTCCAGGCGGGTCAGCGCCTCCAGCTCGCCGTAGTCGAGGAAGATGCCGCGGCAGCCGCTGCACTGCTCGATCTGGACGCCGTTGCGGTCATAGGTGTGCATCGGCGCATGGCACTTCGGACACTGCATGGTCGGCTCAACTCCTCGCCGGTCGGTCCTGCTTGGTGTTTCCCCAGGACAGACTCAGTCCGGCCCTGGTCGGTTGCACCTTACTTCGGTATTGCGTGCGAGAACTCGGCTGGTACGGAATCCATTCGGTCACAGGCGTCGACCAGGCACCGCTCCACCTCGTCCAGTTCGCGGCCGGCCGCGAGCGCCTTGGCCAGGAAGAGGGCCGCGGTCTGCACGGTCAGCGCGCGTGCCGGAACGTCCAGGGCCGGCCAGGGATCCCCGTCCGCCGGTACGGCCGGGCCGCCCGTCGCGCGGTACGCGCTCAGGAAACGGGTCCACTCGTCGGGCGGGAGCAGTCCGCAGGCATACCAGGCGGCGGGCCGGGCCAGGTCCCATGCGGGGGCGCCCACGCCCAGGTCGTCGACGTCGATGAGCCGCCAGGGACCGTCCGGGGACGGATGACGGACCAGCTGGCCGAGGTGCAGGTCTCCGTGGCAGACAGTGGTGGCACCGGTCATGGGGGCCTCCGCGCGCGCCCAGGCCGGGAGCGCGGCCCAGGCCCGCAGGATCGGCGGTGCGGCCGGGTGGGGAGCCGGTGCCGCGGCGAGGGCCGCCCGCAGACGGGCGACCGCCCGGGCGGCCTTGGCCGGGCCACGCATGGGGGGCGGGGTGGCCGCCGCGGGGAACAGGGTGGCTGCCATCGGGCCCCGGGGGGCCGGGAACGCGAAGGCCCCGTCGGGAAGGGCGCACGGGGCACCGGGAGTTCGGTCGGTGGGCGCGGGGTCCGCGGCGGGAATCCGGTGCAGGCGGGCCAGGAGACCGGCCGCGGCCTCCCAGGGGGCCGCGTCCGGGTCGTCCGCGCTCACGGGGGTGCCGTACGGCCACAGCGTCACGAGGCGGTCGTGCAGTGCGACCGGGGCCGGGGCCAGCGGGGCCAGCAGGATGTCCGGATGGCGGGTGGCCAGGGCGAGACGGAGGGCCAGCTCTGCGGGGTCGGTGTGCGGGTCGTGGGCCTTGGCGACGGCGCCGGCGTGCCGGACCACGACGGCGTCCGGGCGGTCGGCGAGGGTCATGGCGACATCACAGGCACAGTCGGCTCCACCGCGATGGGCCACGGCCGCGGCCTCGGCGGTCAGCTGCTGCAGTACGTCTGCTGTCACGAGGTCCCCCGGAGGCTCGGATCTGTGGGCGAGCGTACGCGGACCCGACGGACCGGGTCCGGAGAGGTCGGGCCACGGCACCGGGGCCGGGCCATCACCCACTCCCCCGGTATGTCAGGGGTCACTCCCGCCCGGAGCCCACGCGCAGCAGTGGACCGACGCCCGGAGCGGCTGAACCCGGGAACGGCGCTATGGCGGGGGCAGGACCCCGCGCGCGCGGGCGTTGTGTCGGGCGGCCGCCCCCCCCCGCC
>NZ_JBHYKH010000462.1:0-7286 GCF_042741275.1 Streptomyces sp. NPDC058964 | reverse complement strand
GGGGGGGGGGGGGGGGGGGCCCCCCGCCGGCGGGGCCCCGGGGGGCCCGCGCCGCGCCGCGCGTCCACGCTTCCCGGGCTGGAGGTCGACCCGGCGTCCGGCCGTCAGGTCCTGGTGCCCGCTCGCGGAACGCGCCGCCGAGGAACCGGAGTTCGGCGTGCGGCCCGACGGTCGGAAGGGGCGGGGCTCAGTCCGTCACCGCCTCGTGCACCAGCCGCCTCAGCTCCGGGAACACCTTCAGCTTCTTGGGCCGGACCTGGGTCATGAACTGAACCGTCAGTTCGCGGCCCGGGTCCACCCAGAACGTCGTGGTCGCCACCCCGCTCCAGCCGTAGGAGCCAAGACCTCTCGGGGCCAGGGTGCGGGACGGGTCGATCACCACGGAGACGTTGAAGCCGAAGCCGACACCCTCGTTGCCCGGCTCCTGGTGGGCGGGAGCGCCGAAGGCGCGCAGGTCGGCGCCGCCGGGGAGGTGGTTGCTCGTCATCAGGGCGACCGTGGCGGGGGAGAGGAGGCGCGTGCCGTCCAGTTCGCCGCCCCGGCGGAGCATCTCCATGAAGCGGTGGTAGTCGTGTGCCGTGGCCGCCATGCCGCCGCTGCCGGACAGGAAGCGGGGGCGGCCGTGCAGCGGGAGACCGGGAATCGGCGCGATGCCGCCGTCGTCCGTCTCGCCGTACAACTCCGCCAGCCGCGGGGCCTGTTCCGGGGTGATGTGGAGTCCGGCGTCCGTCATTCCCAGCGGGCGGAAGATCCGCTCGGCGAAGAACTCGTCGAGCGGCTGCCCGGACACCACCTCGACGACCCGGCCGAGCACATTGGAGGCGACCGAGTAGTTCCACTGCGTCCCGGGCTCGAACTGGAGCGGCAGGCCCGCGTACACCTCGATGGTCTCGGCGAGGTCCGCGCCCGGTGGCACCGAGGACTCCAGGCGGGCGTCGCGGTAGAGGGCGTCGACCGGGTGGGAGTGGTAGAAGCCGAAGGTCAGGCCCGCGGTGTGGGTGAGCAGGTGCCGGATCAGGACGGGTCCGTCGGCCGGGCGGGTGCGCACCTCGGCCCCGGATCCGCTCTCGTACACCCGGGGGTGGGCGAACACGGGAAGATGGCGGTCGACCGGGTCGTCCAGGGACAGCCTTCCCTCCTCCACCAGCAGCAGCACCGCGACCGCGGTGACCGGCTTGGTCATGGAGTAGATCCGCCACAGGGTGTCCGGCTCGACGGGCAGCCCGGCCGCGATGTCCCGGTGGCCGTACGTGGTCAGATGGGCGACGCGGCCGCCACGGGCCAGGGCCACCAGGTAGCCGGGCAGGCGGCCTTCGTCGACATGGCGGGCGAAGTACTGGTCGAGACGGTCAAGGGCCTTCGCGTCCAGCCCGACCTCGCCCGGGTCGACTTCCTGTCGCAGCTGTGCCATCGCTCTCCTCCGGTCGCGTCGTACGCGATACGGTCCGGCACACCCCGCCGGGTACCGCCGCGTACCTCATCAGACCTCATCGTCGCGCAGGAACCGCCGAACGGGCCTGCTCGTCGGGGTGTTGTGTGATCGACGCGACGGAGCGGCCGGGCAGCGCGCGGGCCGCCGCCGCGCCGAGGGCGGCCAGTGCCGCCAGCACGGTCAGCGGCAGCGCGGTGCCGGGTCCCATGAGCGCCGCCGCCGCGGCCACGCCCAGCGTCGGGCCGATGTTGAGGGCGGTCTGCTGCAGTCCGCCCGCGACACCGGCCGACCCGACGTCCGCCTGCCGTACGACGACATGGGTCGCCGCCACCATCACCGTGCCGAACCCGGCGCCCAGCAGCGCGAATCCGCAGCACAGGGCGAGCGTGCCCGACGCCCGGGACAGCAGCAGGACACCGAGCGCGAGGACTGCCATCGCCGCCGCGGCCGTACGGCGGGCGCCGGCCCGCCGCAGCAGCACGGCGCATCCGGGGGCGGACGCCACCATCAGCACCGCCAGCGGGAGACTGCGCAGCGCGCTCCGGAACGGGTCGAGGCCCAGGGTGTCCTGCAGCACGTAGGTGCCGACGAACAGCGTGCCGAACAGGGACGCGGACGCGGCGACCAGGATGCCGAGCGCCGCGCCGACGGACGCCGAGCCGATCACCTGCGGGGGCAGCAGCGGGCTCGCGGTACGGCGTTCGTGCCGGACGAAGGCGGCACCCGTGAGCGCGGCCAGGGCCAGGCCCGCCGGGTGCGGCGCCACCAGCGAGGCGACCAGACAGGCCAGCGTCACGGCGAGCAGCAGGGCGCCCGGCAGGTCCAGCGGGGTGTCCGCCGGCCCGGCGCGCTCAGGACCGCGTAGGACGAGGGCGAGCACGCCGAAGCCGAACGCGGGCACCACGTTGAGGAAGAAGACGGCCCGCCAGCCCAGCCCCGTCACCAGCGCTCCGCCCACGACCGGCCCCGCGGCGGCGGCCAGCCCGATGGCGCTGGTCCGCACGGCGAGGGGCATCGCCAGCCGGTCCGGCGGGTACGCGGCGCGCAGCATTCCGAGCGTGGCCGGTTGCAGCAGCGCGCCGAACACCCCCTGGGCCACCCGCAGTCCGATCACCCAGCCGATGTCCGGTGCCAGGCCGATGCCCGCCGACGCCGCGCCGAACCCGAGCATGCCCCAGGCGAACGCGCGCCGGTGCCCGTACCGGTCGCCGAGCCGCCCGGCGAACACCAGCAGGGCGGCCACCGCGACGAGATAAGCGGTGCTGGTCCACTGGACCTGGGTGAACGACGCGCGCAGATCCCGTTGCAGGGCGGGCTGAGCGACCGTGAGGACCGTGCCGTCCAGGGCCACGACCACGGCGCCCGCCACGCTGCCCACCAGCGTGAGGGCGCGGTTCACCGTGTGCCCCCCGGTCCGAGGTGCGCGTCCAGCGCGGACCGCAGGAGGGTGGTGAAGTCCGCCGCGTCGGTGGCGAGTTGGAGGCTTCCCCAGCTCCAGAGCTGGGCGATTCCGTGCAGGTTCGCCCACAACGCGCCCGCGACGAGGCGGGTGTCCGCTTCGGGCCGCACCCTGCCGACCAGCTCGGTCAGCAGTCCGAAGAGCGGCAGGCTGGTGTCCCGCAGGCCCAGACGGCCGCTCTCCAGCAGATCGTGACGGAACATCAGCTCATACATACCTGGGTTGTCCAGCGCGAACCGCAGATAGACCTCACCGAGTGCCGCCAGCTGCGTGCGCGGCTCCGCCGTGCCGTCGCCGAGCACCGAACCCGCCCGGTCGGCCAGCGCGCCGAAGCCGCGTCGGGCGATGGCCGACAGCAGCTCCAGATGGGTGGGGAAATAGCGGCGCGGCGCGCCGTGCGAGACCCCGGCACGGCGGGCGATCTCCCGCAGGGTCAGCGCCTGGGCGCCCTCGGCGGTCACCAACTCCACGCCCACGTCGACCAGCCGGGTCCGCAGACCCGTATCGGACTCACTCATAGACACTGTCTACCAGCAGTGCGTAGACAGTGTCTACTCGAAGGTGCGGTGGGCACCGGGGAATGCGCGGCCGGCCTTGCGCCGTTCACTCATGCATGACTGAGG
Organism: Streptomyces sp. NPDC058964; assembly: GCF_042741275.1. Taxonomy (NCBI): domain Bacteria; kingdom Bacillati; phylum Actinomycetota; class Actinomycetes; order Kitasatosporales; family Streptomycetaceae; genus Streptomyces; species Streptomyces sp. NPDC058964. Next base: position 3,772 of record NZ_JBHYKH010000462.1, on the reverse strand, counting down.
AAGTGACGCAGGACGCACTGCTCCAGCTGCTCTCCGAGGGCCACGGCGGGGTACTGGTGACCCTCAAGCGCGACGGCCGCCCCCAGCTGTCGAACGTGAGTCACGCGTACTACCCCGACGAGCGGATCATCCGCGTCTCCGTGACGGACGACCGGGCCAAGACCCGCAATCTGCGCCGCGACCCCCGCGCCTCGTACCACGTCACCACCGCCGACCGGTGGGCCTACACGGTCGTCGAGGGCACGGCCGAGCTCTCGCCCGTGGCGCGCGACCCCTACGACGAGACGGTGGAGGAGCTGATCCGCCTCTACCGCGACGTCCTGGGCGAGCACCCCGACTGGGAGGACTACCGGGCGGCCATGGTCCGCGACCGCCGGCTGGTCGTGCGGCTGCGCGTCGAGCGGGCGTACGGGGCTCCGAAGCGCCCTTAGCCCCCGGTCCCGCGCGGCGGGATCCGGTCCGTCGCGCGCTCCGTCGTGAGGTAGGCGATCACCATGTCGCCGAGCATCGTGCGGTAGTGCCCGCGCTGTGCGGGGTCGACCAGGTCCCGCCCGAACAGGGCGCCGAAGGTGTGCCGGTTGGCGACCCGGAAGAAGCAGAACGAGCTGATCATCGCGTGCAGGTCGACCGCGTCGACGTCGGCCGTGAACAAGCCCGACTCCTGGCCGGAGGCCAGGATGCGGCGGATCACGCCGAGTGCGGGCGAACCGATCCTGCCGAGCTTCCGGGAGGCGGCGATGTGCTCGGCCCCGTGGATGTTCTCGATGCTGACCAGGCGGACGAAGTCCGGGTGCCGCTCGTGGTGGTCGAAGGTGAGCTCGGCCAGCCGCCGGATGGCCGCGACGGGGTCCAGGTGCTCCACGTCGAGCTCCTGCTCGGCCTCGCGGATCACGCCGTACGCCCGTTCCAGCACGGCCGTGAACAGCTGCTCCTTGCCGCCGAAGTAGTAGTAGATCATGCGTTTGGTGGTGCGGGTACGGGCGGCGATCTCGTCGACCCGGGCGCCGTCGTACCCGGCCCGCGCGAACTCCTGGGTCGCCACGTCGAGGATCTCGCCCCGGGTGCGGGCCGCGTCACGGATGCGCCCGTTGTGCCGTACCGGTTCGTCGACGCTGGTCATCGGGTTCCTAGGGGCGTGTGGGGCCAGTGCCGGAGATTGTAGAAGCTCGGCCCGGGAGGACCTCCTGGGCCAAGGACTCGTATCTCGGGCGCGGGCAGGGGTGTCCGGGGCCAGCCGCGGGCAGGGGTCAGCCCCTGCCGTTCCACTCCGCGATCACGGGGCGCCCGTGCTCCGTCGACAGCCGGCCGAGCGTGCCCGTCGCCGGCTGGAACAGGCGTCCGCGGGCGCGGGGCCCAGCCGGCGGCCGGTCGGGACGCGCAGGGCTGGTCGGCCTGAGCGCGAAGGTCCGGCCCGAGAGGAGCGGAGCGCGGGACTTCGCCTGTTCCGCGCCGTGCGGGGTCGGGGGCAGGCCGGTCCGGCTGGTGTGCCGGCCCGACACGCTCCATTCCGTCTCACCGCGGCGGCCCGGAAGGAGGTCCCCCATGGTCCCCCATGGCTCACTCCTTCGCGGACTCGACGGCGTGACCGCCGAACTGGTTGCGCAGGGCGGCGATCATCTTCATCTGCGGGGAGTCGTCCTGGCGCGAGGCGAACCGCGCGAAGAGCGAGGCGGTGATCGCCGGCAGCGGCACCGCGTTGTCGACGGCCGCCTCGACGGTCCACCGGCCCTCGCCGGAGTCCTGCGCGAAGCCCTTCAGCTTCTCGAGGTGCTCGTCGTCGTCCAGGGCGTTGACCGCGAGGTCGAGCAGCCAGGAACGGATGACGGTGCCGTCCTGCCAGGAGCGGAACACCTCGCGGACGTTGTCCACCGAGTCGACCTTCTCCAGGAGTTCCCAGCCCTCGGCGTAGGCCTGCATCATCGCGTACTCGATGCCGTTGTGGACCATCTTGGAGAAGTGCCCGGCGCCGACCTTCCCGGCGTGGACGTAGCCGTAGGGGCCCTCGGGCTTGAGCGCCTCGAAGATCGGCTGGAGTCGCTCGACGTCCTTGCCGTCGCCGCCGACCATCAGCGCGTAGCCGTTCTGCAGGCCCCAGACGCCGCCGGAGACGCCCGCGTCGACGAAGCCGATGCCCTTGGCGCCGAGCTCCGCGGCGTGCTTCTCGTCGTCGCTCCAGCGGGAGTTGCCGCCGTCGACCACCGTGTCGCCGGCCTCCAGCAGCTCCCCGAGCTCGTCGACGACGGACTGGGTGGCGGTGCCGGCCGGGACCATCACCCAGATCGTGCGGGGGGCGTCGAGCCGGGCGACCAGTTCGGCCAGGTCGGCGACGTCGGAGAGCTGGGGGTTGCGGTCGTAGCCGAGGACGGTGTGGCCGGCGCGGCGGATCCGCTCGCGCATGTTGCCGCCCATCTTGCCGAGGCCGATGAGTCCGAGCTGCATGATCAGTTCACTTCTTCCTGAGCGTTCCGGTCGTTCCGGGCGTGGTTGAGCGTGCGGTACGCGGCGACGAGAGCCTTGGTGGACGGGTCCAGGCCCGGGACGTCCGCCCCCTGGGTCAGGGCGGGTTCGACACGCTTGGCGAGGACCTTGCCGAGTTCGACACCCCACTGGTCGAAGGAGTCGATGTTCCACACCGCTCCCTGGACGAACACCTTGTGCTCGTAGAGCGCGATCAGCTGGCCGAGCACCGACGGGGTCAGCGCGGTCGCCAGGACCGTGGTGGTGGGATGGTTGCCCTGGAAGGTGCGGTGCGCGACCTGCTCCTCGGGCACGCCCTCGCCGCGCACCTCGTCCGCGGTCTTGCCGAAGGCCAGGGCCTGCGTCTGGGCGAAGAAGTTCGCCATCAACAGGTCGTGCTGGTCCTTGAGTTCACCACTGAGCTCGTCGACCGGACGGGCGAAGCCGATGAAGTCCGCCGGGACCAGCTTCGTACCCTGGTGGACGAGCTGGTAGTAGGCGTGCTGCCCGTTGGTGCCGGGCGTGCCCCACACCACCGGACCGGTCTGCCACTCCACCGGATCGCCCTGCCGGTCCACCGACTTGCCGTTGGACTCCATGTCCAGCTGCTGCAGGTAGGCGGTGAACTTGGACAGGTAGTGCGAGTAGGGCAGCACCGCGTGCGACTGGGCGTCGAAGAAATTGCCGTACCAGATGCCCAGCAGGCCCAGGATCAGCGGGGCGTTGGCCTCGGCGGGCGCGGTGCGGAAGTGCTCGTCGACGAGCCGGAACCCGTCGAGCATCTCGCGGAAGCGGTCCCGCCCGATGGCGATCATCAGGGACAGGCCGATCGCCGAGTCGTACGAGTAGCGGCCGCCGACCCAGTCCCAGAACTCGAACATGTTGGCCGTGTCGATGCCGAACTCGGCGACCTTCCCGGCGTTCGTCGACAGGGCCACGAAGTGCTTCGCCACCGCCTTCTCCTCGCCGTCCAGACCGGCGAGCAGCCAGGAGCGGGCGGAGGTGGCGTTGGTGATCGTCTCGATGGTGGTGAAGGTCTTGGACGCGACGATGAACAGGGTCTCCGCCGGGTCCAGGTCCCGCACCGCCTCGTGCAGGTCCGCGCCGTCCACGTTCGACACGAACCGGAAGGTCAACTCCCGCTCCGTGTAAGGGCGCAGCACCTCGTAGGCCATGGCCGGGCCCAGGTCGGAGCCGCCGATGCCGATGTTGACGACGTTGCGGATCCGCCGGCCGGTGTGCCCGGTCCAGGCGCCGGAGCGGACGCGCTCGGCGAAGTCGCTCATCCTGTCGAGCACGGCGTGCACCCCGGGCA
>NZ_JBHYKH010000461.1:3061-7287 GCF_042741275.1 Streptomyces sp. NPDC058964 | reverse complement strand
CAGGTGGCCTCGCGCTGGCGGGCCATGCACATGCTGGCCTACCCGGCGTGGTGCCTGGCCCTGCTGCACGGGCTCTACGCGGGTCGCGCGGCGAAACCGCTGTTCACGGTCCTGTACGCGCTGTCCGTACTCGGCGTCATGGCGGCCCTGGCGCTGCGCGCGGCGCCCCGCCCGGTCAAGCGCGGGGTCGCCGCCCGGATCGCCGCCCTCCTGGGCACCGAGGAGCGGGTGGCCCGCGAGGAACTGGAGGAGAGCCGACTTCGGGCCACGGCCGCCGCGCTGCCCGGCTACGGGAGCGGGGGGGGGGGGGCGGCGCCGGGCCCCCCCGCGCCCCCCGGGCCCGCGCGCCATGTCGCGGGGGCCGCCGGCGGGCCCCCCCCCCCCCGGGGGGCCGCACGCCCAGGCCCACGGTCAGCACCGAGCCGCCGAGGACGACCAGCACCAGTCCGACGACTCCGATCACCACGCGGTTGACCGCCCTGAGCACCGTCCTCACCCCTTCCGTCCGGGCCGCGCGATCCGCAACGACAGCGCGGGAGGCCGGGTCAGGCCGAGCCCCCTGATCGCCTCATTCAGCGTCAGGTCCAGGTCCGCGCGCACCTCGTCGAGGTCACGGAAGTGCGAGACCGCGCGCACGTCGGCCCTCCTGCGTCGCATCCGCACCCGTACCGCCCGGACCCCCGCGATCTCCATGGCCCGGTCGCGCAGCACCTGGGCGGCCGCCTTGCGCTGCAGTCCGGCCCGGACGTCCGTGTGCGGGCGCCGCATCGGCAGCAGGTCCCGCAGACCGGGCGTGACGGCGAGCACGATCAGCCACAGGCCCAGCGCCGCCGCGACTCCGGCGCCGACCAGCACCCAGGTGTCGTCGAGGGGCCGCTGGGCGAGTTGCCCGGCGAGGTCGCGGCGCCAGCGCATGGCGGGCTGGTGGGCCCGTACGGCGGCGATGTCGTACAGGAAGGCGCCCGCGCAGATCAGGAGCAGCAGGGCGACGATGCCCGCGGGAAGGCGGCGCGCCGACCAGAAGCGGCCACCGGGCTCGCCGGCCTGTTCCGCGGCCTCCGGAGGGAGAGCCTCGGGCTCCTTCTCCAGGACCGGCAGTGGCCGGGTGCCGTTCTCGGACTTCTGGGGCTCGCTCATCTCGGCCTCCCCTGTTCCATGCCCTGCGGGTGCGCCAGATGCAGCCGCTCCACCTGGACGGCGACCTCCGGCACCTCCATTCCCACCAACGCGCCTACCCGCTCCACGACATGGCGACGCACCGCAGCGCAGCGGGCGCCGATGTCGGTCGGGTAGTCGAGTTCGAGGTGGACCCGGACCCGGGCCGTCTCGTGGTGGACGGTGACGGTGGCCTGCGGTGCCGCGACGTCCTCCGTCCGCGGTCCGACGGCCTCGCGTGCCGCCTGCGCCGCGATCTTCGCGACGACCCGGTCGGCGATCCGGATCGCGCCGCGCTCGCCCGGTGCCACCGCGGTCAGGGGTCTGCGCTGCTCACCGGTCCCGCTGCCCACGGACGTCACCGTCGCCGTTCGCGCCGGTCGTCGCGGGTGCGGAAGAAGTCACCCAGCTCCAGATCACCCTCCAGGAACCGTCCGACCACGAATCCGACGACGCCCAGCGCCGCCACCAGCAGGAAGGCTCCGAACCCGCCGAAGTACCCGGCGAAGCCCAGGGCCATTCCCGCGATCATGCCGACCACGGCCATGCTCATGCTGCGCTCCTCAGCTCCTCAGCCGTGCTTGTCCGGTCGTCGGCGTCACTGGAGCCGGGGCTCCGGCTCCTCGTCCTCTTCCTCCGGGAGCTTGACGTCGCTCACCGCGATGTTGACCTCGACGACCTCGAGGCCGGTCATCCGTTCCACTGCCGTGATCACGTTCTCCCGAACGTCCCGGGCCACGTCGCCGATGGACACGCCGTAGTCCACGACGATCTCCAGGTCGAGCGCGGTCTGCACCTCGCCGACCTCGGCCTTCACTCCGCGGGTCACCGACTTCGAGCCGCCCGGCACCCGGTCCCGTACGGCCCCGAAGGTCCGCGACAGCCCGCTGCCCATGGCATGGACTCCGAGCACGTCCCGCGCGGCCAGTCCGGCGATCTTCTCCACGACGCCGTCGGCGATGGTCGTCCGCCCCCGGCTCGACGGGTCCCCGCCGCCTCGTCCGGTGGCCTTGCGGGTCTGCACCGGCGGCTGCGTGTCGCCCTGGGGGGTCGTCGTCCGGTTCTGCTCCGTCATGTCGGTCATGGCCGTACGTCCCTTTCGGTCGTCGTCCCCTCCACCCAAGGTAAGCGCGGTTGCTCGGTCGCGCGCCGGGGATGCGGCAGGCTGGAGCAATGACGGCGGACCGATGGACACAGGCGGTACGGCACCGGCCGGGGCCCGGCAGGCTGCTTCCGCTCGGCGGAGCAGGTGACGGCGCGTGGATCGCGGAGGCTGCGGCCGGCGCGGTGCTGCGGCGCGCGGCGGCGGAGGTGCCGGGGGTGCGTCCGGGGCGGCTGCGGATCACGCTCGCCGATCCGGCGGACACGCGGGAGCCGGTCGTACCGGCGCCGGCGAGCGCGTTGCCCCCGGGCTCCCTCCGGGTGACGGCGGACTTCGCGGCCACGGCGGCCGAACCCCTGCCGGCGACGGCGTCCCGGCTGCGGCTGGCGCTGGCAGAAGCGGCGGCGCAGCGCCTCGGCCTCACGGTGACGGAGGTCGACCTGCGCGTGACGGATCTGCTGGAGCAGAACCGCGAGCAGGTACATGACGAGGTACACGAGGAGGAGCGGGAAGAACGGCGGGAGGCGGGACCGGCGGACGGTCCCGCGCAGCCCGCGCGGCCACGCGAGAGCACGCGGCCGGACGAGGCGCGCGCGGCAGCGGCGGCCCTTGCCGTCCCGGGCGTGAGCCATCTGGCCGATGCCCTGTGCGGACCGGGCCGTGCGGTGCACATCGAGGAACGGCGGGAAGACGCCGCGCTGTCGCACCGCCACGTCCGGGTGGAGGTGGCGGTGGACGGGCACCACCGGGCTCTCGACGTGGCCCGGCAGGTGCGCGCGGCCGTGCGGGAGTCGCTGGACGATCACCCGACGGTGGCGGTGCTGGTCACCACCGTGGGCTGAGAGCCCGGTGGCTCACTCGCCCACGCCGGCCAGATCCCGCAGCCGACGGGCCTGTGCCTGCCGTTCCGCGGCGCGCTGCTCGTCGTACGTACGACCGCCGGCACCCCGCAGCAGGGCCTTGGTCTCGACGACGGCGTCCCGGGGCGCGGCGAGCAGGGCCGCGGCGAGGTCCCGGACCGCGCCGTCGAGCTGTTCGACGGGCACGGCGAGGTTCGCCAGCCCCGAACTCACGGCCTCCTCGGCGTGCACGAACCGCCCGGTCGCGCAGATCTCGAGCGCGCGGGCATATCCGACCAGCCCGACCAGCGGATGCGTACCCGTCAGGTCGGGCACGATTCCGAGGCTCGTCTCGCGCATGGCGAACTGCACGTCGTCCGCGACGACACGCAGGTCGCAGGCGAGGGCGAGCTGGAAGCCGGCCCCGATGGCATGCCCCTGGACGGCGGCGATGGACACGATGTCGTTCCGCCGCCACCAGGTGAAACCCTCCTGGTACTCGGCGATGGTCGCGTCCAGACCGGCGTCGTCGCGGCGCGCGATGTCGGTGAAGGTCGGCTCGCCCGGGATCCCCTCCGGGGTGAACATCTGACGGTCCAGCCCGGCGGAGAAGGACTTGCCCTCGCCGCGCAGCACTACGACCCTGACGGAGCCCGGCAGGGCCCGCCCGGCCTCGGCCAACGCCCGCCACATCGCTGGGCTCTGGGCGTTGCGCTTGGCCGGGTTGGTCAGCGTCACCGTGGCGAGCGCGTCGTCGACGGTGAGCCTTACTCCGTCCTTGTCGAGTACAGGTGCGAGGTCCTGGTCGGGCGAAGCCATGGGGCGCCTCCGATGGGTGCGGTCATCCTGTGCACCGTACGACGTCGAGACGTACAACCGCACAGCTAAGTGACTGCACAGTAACCACCCGGCCGATCACCCGACCGACCGGGTGGCCACCATCGAAGCCGATGGACCGCCCGAGGTCAGGACGAAGCGGCCTTCTTGCCCCGAGTCGCTCCGCCACGCCCACGCAGCGTGACTCCCGACTCACTGAGCATCCGGTGTAAGAATCCATACGAGCGGGCGGTGGCCGCGGCCAGCGCCCGGGTTGTCGCGCCGGAGGGGTGGGTGTGGGTGAGGGGGGGCGG